>DASXTY010000721.1:0-4711 GCA_036505155.1 Polyangiaceae bacterium
CGGGCTCCGCGTCCATCGGCGGTCTCCTTTGGCGTCTACGATGACAGGGCGCCGCGGCCTTGTCATTTGCGTCCGTTTACTGGACGATATCGAAGACCGCCCGGACATTTCATGCCGATAGCGGCTCCCAGCACGTGATACCCGAGCTCAACCAGGAACGTTTCATCCAGCTCCTAGGCCGCCTCATCGGCTTTGCGCCGAGCTTGCAGAACGCGCCTTCGGCGGGCCTGGTTCCTCGCGAAGAACTGGCCGCCGACTTGGTGCTGGAAGCGCTCCGACCCCATATCGAAAGTGGGTTTATCGAATGTGAACGGATGGCGGACCCCCAATACGCTTCGCGACCAAGCTTGGTTTTAACCGTGCGTGGATCGGGCCAGGGTACGGTTGGATTGGTCGGCGCGCACTTCGATGTCGTCCCTGCTGACCGAACATCAGAGGGCTGGGAGCGCGATCCCTTCACACTATGGGTTGGACAAGACGGGACCTTGTACGGGCGTGGCGTTACCGACTGCTTGGGACACGTGGCGCTGCTTACTGACCTACTCGCACAAATGGCGGAACGGCGCGAGCGCCCTCGACCCACGCTCAAGGTGGTGCTCATCGCCAACGAAGAGGAGGCCCCGCGCCAGGAAATCGGGCTGGACTATGTGGTGGCGCAGGGCGCTATCGACGATCTCAAGGCGGGGCCGATCTATTGGCTCGACAGCGCGGACTTCGGCCCCACCGTGGGCACCGGAGGCATCCAAATGTGGCGGCTGGAAGTGACCGGCGTCACCGGCCACTCCGGGATGACGCACAACTGTGTGAACGCGCTCGAGCTCGCCATGGCGACCACGCTCGCGCTCGGCGACTGGTTTCGCAAGCAGTATCCGCCACATGCGAATGAAAGTCGCTGGGGGTTTCTCACGCCGTCCACCTTGAAGGCTACGGTCATCCACGTACCCAACGAAAAGGTGACAAAAATCCCCGGGAGCGCCGTGGTCGAAGGCGACATCCGCCTGACGCCCTTTTACGACTTGGAACAGGCGCTCGATGGCGCCGTGAAGTTCGTAGAGGAGCTCGACCAACGAATTGAAACCGAGGAAGTGCTTCCGGGCTTCCCCCAGCTCCGGAGCGCGGACGGCCGTCGCGGATCGGTAAAACTTCTCCCCACCGGCCGTAACATGGAGGGCATTGCTTGCGACCTCGAATCGCCCGGCTTGACGGCGCTCCAGGATGCATTAGCGGAGGTGCGCGGCCCCGACTCCGTCCATCCCTTTTCCATGACCGGCTCCTTGCCGCTGGTTCGCGAGCTACAGCGGCGCGGTTTCGATGTTCAAATCACCGGGTTCGGTAAGAGCCGCTATTATCACGCTCCGAACGAGCAGGGGAACCTTCAAGATTTTCGAGAGGGCTTTGCCATATTGTCCCGGGTGCTCGAGAAGCTCTGACGGTGTGGACCGGCGAGCTGGGAAGCCGCTCGCCCCGCTGAGACTGAGTCTGCTGCTCCAGCATTTCCACCATGCGCTCGAGCAACACACGGGTGGAGACGCTATCCAGCGCGCACACGCTCACCGCCTCGGTTTCATTGCTCAGAGCGGTCCGCTGGTCGGGTGCGAGTCGGTCTACCTTGTTGTACACGCGAAGCCGCGGGATGTGCGAAAGCTCGAGCTTCTTGAGCAGCTCCTCGGTGGTTCGGATGTGCTCGTCATGCTCCGGGTCCGAGGCGTCCACCATCTCCAGCAACAAGTTCGCATCCGACGCTTCTTCGAAAGTTGCTCGAAACGCAGCAAACAAGTCGGCGGGCATCTGCCGGATGAAACCCACGGTGTCGGTCAGAATGCAGGGCGTGCCGTTCGGGAGCTCGAGGCGCCGGGCGCGGGTGTCCAGGGTTGCAAACAAGCGGTCTTCGGCCAATACGCCGGCATCGGTCAGGGTGTTGAGCAGCGTGCTCTTACCGGCGTTGGTGTAGCCCACGGTTGCGATCACCGGGACGCCGCTCGCTGTTCTGCGCCGCCGGCGTTCGGCGCGCTGTCGCTCCAGCGTCTTGAGCTCCTTTTCCAGCCGGTCCACCCGATCCCGCGCGCGCCGGCGCCCGATTTCCAGCTTGGTTTCGCCGGGGCCGCGCCCGCCAATGCCCCCGGTCAGCCGACTGAGCGCGTCATCGCGCGCGCCCAAGCGCGGCAGGGTGTACTTGAGCTGCGCCAGCTCGACTTGCAATTTGCCGTCTCGCGTTTGTGCTCGCTGGGCGAAAATGTCCAATATCAGTTGGCTTCGGTCGATGACTTTGAGATCGGTGTGCGCGGCGATACCGCTGGCCTGAGCCGGTGTGAGATCGCAATCGAATATCAGGGTCTGGGCGTCGAGCTCGATGGCGCGCATCACGACTTGCTCCAGCTTGCCACGCCCCAGCACCAGCTTTGGATCGGGCCGATCGCGTAGCTGAATTACCCGGTCGACGACTGCGACACCGGCGGTCTTGGCGAGGCTTTCGAGCTCATGCAGCCGCGACTGAGCTCGCCGCATTGCCCCCGATTTCTGCTTTTCGTCGACATGCACCAAGATTGCACGGCCGTCTTTGGCCTCGACTTTTCGCGTGCGCGCGAGCCGGGCAAATTCCTCTTCCAGCGAGCGGATGAGCTCGCCGAAGTTGGGCTGGGGGTGGCCATACGCAACGGGGCCCACGATTTCATAGGGCTTTTCGCCATCATTGCCGTTCGTACCCCTTTCGGGAACGTTGTACGCCCAGATCATGGAGCGGGGCTCCCCTTCTTGCGTCAGCAAGATGGCGGAGACCAAATCCAGTCGGAGCCGGGTCAGATCCACCAAGTCGTCTTTAGTGAGGGGCTCGCCGAACAAGTGCGTGTGCACCAGCCTGAGCGCGCGAAACCTCCCCTGCGCGGCGCGCAGTCGCCCGATGTCCGGTAACATCAGGCCGGTGGCAGTGCCCACCATCACGTAGTCCACTTGACCGGACCGGTGCACCAGCGCCCCGACTTGGCGCCCCGCCTCGCGTGAAGCTTCCGCTAGCGAACGCACCAGCTCGGGCGTGGCGATCCGGTCCGAGGGAACGCGCCGCCTGTATATTCGCTCCAGAGCCTTGAGCGCCCTCGGCGCGAGACCAGCCGTATTACCGTAAACTTCACGCATTCAGGGATTACAGTGCGGTCTGGCGCCGAACAAAACACAGCTCTGCCCGAACAAATGGGCTGAGACCGAGGCTCCTTTCACCACTGGCGCGAGCATACCACGCGGGGCCGGGGGGTCCAGAGCAGCAGACAAGCGTGGTGCCGATGTGCCCGGACCACCCTAAACCGCGCTATCCTTGGCCCGCTTCCAGCGTGATTCCAAAAAAGCCGCACCTTATCATCTTCAATCCAGACTCCTGGCGTGGAGATGTGGTTGGCCACCTCGGCCACCCCGCAGCGCAGACGCCGGTGCTCGACCACCTGGTGCGCGAGGACGCCGTCTCATTCCGAAATGCTTTCGTGCAAAATCCGGTTTGCACCCCGAGCCGCTGCTCGTTCCTGACTGGCTGGTACCCGCACACCGCCGGGCATCGCACCATGCACCATATGCTCAGGCCTCACGAGCCGATGTTGCTTCGGACGCTCAAGCAAAACGGTTATTACGTGTTTTGGGCCGGCAAAAACGACGTGGTGCCTGCGCAGCTCGGTTTCAGTGATTATTGCGACGTCAAGCACTTCGAAGAGAGTCCACACGAACGGAATCCGCACAGCTGGAATGAATGGCGCGGAGACTCCGAGGGCGATAGCTACTACTCCTTCTACTTCGGCAAACTGAATTGCCAGGTGCGGAAAGACGTGTACTTCGACGGGGACCAAGCCAACGTCTCAGCGGCCATCGAACAAATAAAAAACCCCCCTTCAGAAAAGCCACTTTGCTTGTATTTGCCTCTCGGACTACCGCACCCCCCCTATGCAGCTCCCGAGCCCTGGTACAGCGCCATTCATCGCGAAAGGGTGCCGCCCCGGGTGAAGCCACCGCTCGGCTGGAAGGGAAAACCTAAGATCCTCAAAGCGATTTCCGAAAACAACCGATTGAAGAACTGGGATGAAGTGCGCTGGGTGGAGCTCCGAGCGACCTATTATGCGATGTGCATGCGCGCCGACTCCCTGCTCGGCCAATTGATCGCCGCTCTGAAAGAGCACGGGCTCTACGACCAAACGGCCATTTTCATTTTTTCGGACCACGGTGATTTTACGGGAGATTATGGCCTGGTCGAAAAAACCCAAAACACATTCGAAGATTGTCTCACCCGAACGCCGTTCGTCATCAAACCACCACGCAGTACCCCAGTGAAGCCGGGCATCCGCGATGCGCTGGTGGAGCTCATCGATTTTCCGGCCACGGTGGAAGCGCTGACCGGGATACCGCCGCGACACACGCACTTCGGACGCTCCCTATTACCGCTGATTGCCGGGCAAACGGATCAACACCGAGATGCCGTGTTTTGCGAAGGCGGACGCAATCCGGGGGAGCAGCACGCCACCGAGTGGAACGGCGATCCCGCGTGGCTCTACGCGCCCCGACTGAGCGCGGAAGCGCGCGAGAGCGGCGAGCACGGCCGCGCCTGCATGCTGCGCACGGCTGGTTACAAATACGTTCGACGTCTCTATGAGCAGGACGAGCTTTACGATCTGGAGCGCGATCCGGGCGAAGTGCATAACTGTATCGATGAGCCGAGCCACGGCTCCCTCTTGCTGGAGCT
>DASXTY010000722.1:0-2900 GCA_036505155.1 Polyangiaceae bacterium
GGATCTAATAAAATCCGGTGTTGGAGTGGAGTTCGCCTGGGTCGACCTGGGAGGCTGGGATACACACACTGGCCAGGGAGCTGCCGATGGGGCGCTCGGTAATCGTCTGAAAGAACTGGGCGATTCGCTGGCGGCGTTCAATCGGGACCTCGGAGCGCACATGAAAGACGTTGTGGTCCTCACCATGAGTGAGTTCGGTCGCACCGTGGCTCAAAATGGCACCGGCGGCACGGATCACGGGCACGGCACCGTCATGCTGGTCTTGGGCGGAAGGGTCAAGGGCGGCAAAGTGCACGGTCGCTGGCCAGGCCTCTCGAAGGACCAGCGCTTCGAAGGGCGCGACCTGGCGGTAACCACAGATTTTCGAGATTTGTTTTCCGAGATTCTGGTCCGCCACGTAGGCATCCGGGATCCTTCCGCGGTATTTCCGGATCACTCCCCGGCCCCGGCGGCTTTTCCTGGTGTGCTCGCCTGACCTCTTCTGCAGTTACGCGCGCTAACCCAACTCCGGTAGCTCGAGCGCGCCGCTGAAGCAAACTTTCTCAACTGCTTCTGCCAATACTTCACGCCGTTTCTCGGGTGGCGTGCGGTGCCGAAGCGACGCCAGTCGCTCCACGAATTCGGCCGCGCGTGCTGCTGTCAAAAGGCGCTCCAGCTCTTCTCGCAGCCGGCGAGCCAAGCTGGGAGCGCGTCCGTCGGTGCCGATCGCCACACAGAGCGCGCCCGCGCGCGCCAGCGCCAGGTGTGAGAAACTGTTCATGCCCCGCTGATCCACAGCGCAGAAGAGCACCCGCCGCGCCTCGGCTAAAGCCCCGATGCGCTCCGCCAACTCGACGTCGCGGTCTGTGAAGACAACCAGCCATTTTCCGTCCAGGTCCGATTCTACGAAGGGTCGGTTCAAGAGCTCGACCGCTCCGGTGCTTGCCAGGTCGGTCAATTCTCGATTCGCTCGGTTTGCGACAATGGTAACGCGCGCCTTGCACTCGAGTAGAGACTGCGCTCGGTCTTTGGCTTGTTCATCGGAGCCGATCACCATGCAGGGGCGGTCCCTCAGGATCAGTGCAACCGGATAGGTCCTGTGCATGAACTACTTCTCCTTCTACGGCGGCCGTTTCGGTATCACCGCCTTGGTGACGAATTTGAGCTCGGCTTCCGCTTCTCCGATCCGCTGCAAAAATAGGCCGGTAAAGGTGCTGAACAAGCTATCGCCGGGCGCCGCGGTGGCGGTCCCGGTCGGCCGGCTCACCCAGCGCTTGATTTTGCCCAAGAGCTCCGGGCTCAGCGGATCGACTTGAACCTTTGCCCGCAAATACAATGGTGCCGAGGTCCGCACCTGACTGCGATCGGCTGCCAAGAGCCCGCGGGCTTCGGCGCACTTGCGGAGGACGCCTTCTACGGTGGCGATCCAGCGCGTCTCGCTTCCCCCTGGACGGGTGATTTCAACCCGCCAGGCCTCTTCCCAAACATGCCAGGTCACCTTGCAAGTTTGCGCGGTGGTGGACAGGGGTTCGGTAGAGCCCACCCGGTATACGGTGGCGGTCAGCACGATGACGGTGGGCAGACCGCGACTTAGTTTTCGCCGGGTCGCTGCATCGACCACGTCGCGGTACGAGACGCTCAGGTAGAGGCGTCCAGCAGCGTCCCACTCGAAGCTCACCTCTCTTTCCTGGGCGTGTGCGGGAACGGTGAGCAAGTTGAGTAGTGGAATGATGACCGCGACCAAGAGCGCGCGCCCCCGGGACCCGCTATTCACCGGCCGGCCCTTGTCCGTGTAGCGGAACGAACCCCAGCACGTTCGAGAAGGCGAACACGAACCCCCCGACGCTGGTGTCCATACGGAAACCCAGATTGAAAGTGAGGTCCACCGGAATCAGCGCGGCGCCTTTGTAGCCGACAGGCGGATTGGTCAGATCTCTACGGCTGGCGACGGCGTAAATGCCCGTGCTGAGAAAGCCGTCGATCCCGTAGATCGAGCGGCTGCCCCGGTAGAAAGGAATCCGATATTCGCCGTCTATTTTTGCCGCGTATTCGCCGTAACGAACTTCGACGATATCCGTCCCCAGAAAATTGGGGGGTGGACGGCGATCGAAGTTTACGCCGAGCTCGCGGGCGGGCAGGAAGTCGCTCAGATCACCCACGTAGAACTGTTCGAAAAACGGCGCGTCTCCGGCAATGGCGCCGCCGAACAGATCGAGACTGACCACGTGATTTTTCCACGGCAACGTCCACCAGTGCGTGGCGTGGAGCTCCAGCCGCTGGTAGCCGTAATCGCTGCCTGTCGGCAGTAAGCCGAGCTCGCCCACCACGGTGGTGAACCAGCCGCGGGTGGGCAAAAAGGGCTGGTCGCGAGTATCGTATTGGGCGGTGGCGCGCAGCGTGGACAAGATGCTGCGCCCCCTGATGATGTTGAAGTCGATTGGCTCCCGCTGCAGTCCGCGCAGGTGCGATGCTTGCAGCGGATACGCAGCGTCGATGGTCTCCAAACGGTAAGCGAGCCACAGCTGAGTGGCGATGGACAGATCGCGACCGACCCCCAGCATGCCGCCGAAACGCTGATAGCGGACCACCGCGTGGTCCGCGCGACGAGTCAGAGAAGGATCGTAGTAGTAGACCCCAGCGTTTCCGAAAAAGTCCCTGGCGTCATTGAAGAGCAACGTGCCGCTGGTCATCCAAGGTCCGCCTAAAAAGGCGGGGTCGACGAACCGCACGCGGAGCGCGAGTTGGTCCTGCGCGATGCCAATGGCTGAGCCGAGTGTAATACCGGTTCCCGCCAGATTGGTCTCCGAGACGTCGATGCCGGCGTAGGCGGTGAGCGGTCTGGCGTTGCCCTGCGTATCGGCGTCTGCCGAAAGGCCCATCCACAGGTCGTTGACAACGATAGTGTTTCGCTCGACCACCTC
>DASXTY010000723.1:0-4247 GCA_036505155.1 Polyangiaceae bacterium
AGGACTGCCCAAAGAGCAATCAGGTCGTTTTCGAGCAAGCTGGCTTGGAGGAACCGATCCGCGCCAAGTTGCAAAAACCAACAGGGCCGCTCACCAAAGCGGACCTCAAGCAATTGAAGTCCGCGAATTTTTCCAGCGTGAAGCTCGACCAGCTCGACATCTGTCTGTTCAGTCAGATGAGCGGAATCAAGGAGCTGTTCCTGGGACCCGGTGATTACGATGACCTTTCTCCGATCGCCACTTCGACACAGCTCACTTCCCTTCGCGCGTCGATGAGCCACGTGCGCAACCTGGCTCCGCTGGAAAAAATGACCAAGCTCGACCGGCTCGATTTGGGTCGAACCGAAGTCGCCGACTTGAGCCCGCTTTCCGGTTTGGTCGAGCTCACTGAGCTTTTGCTCGACAACACTCCAGTCGAAGATGTCGCCCCGCTCGCAAAGCTCGTCAAGCTCGAGCGTCTGAGCATCAAGCAGACGCGCATTAAAGATGTGTCGGGCCTCAAGGGCCTGAAGAAGCTCAAGTTCGTCTACGTCGCGGGTTCCCCGGTCGAAAATGAGCCGACCTCGCTGGCGGCAGTACGCGCCAATGGCACCCAGGTGCTCACGGAATAACCGAAAGCGCTGGCCGTTCTATAACCGTGCGCTAGGCTGCCGGCGTTTGAAACCACTCGACTTTTTGCTAGCGCGCCCGTGAGGGCTAGCGACCCCGGATGGTATCATCGTTTTTTTTTAGTGTCGCAGTAATCGCGCGCTTCGGTATGTGGTATTCTGCTACGGCCCTATGAACGCTCGCCCTGTTTCCGATTCTCCTCCAGGCTCAGAGCGCAGCTCCGGGGTGCAGACGTGGGTGGGGCAGACATTGCGCGGCACGTATCGGCTCAGCCGCCTTCTCGACCAAGGCGGAATGGGACAAGTCTTCGTCGCCGAGCACATCCGTCTCAAGCGACAGGTGGCGGTAAAGGTTCTCGCGCACCACCTGACCGCGAACCCTCAAGCTTTGCAGCGATTCCATCGCGAAGCGGAAATCATCAGCCAGCTCGCACATCCGCACATCGTGCAGGTGCTCGACTTCGACACCACCGAGAACGACGAGCCGTATTTGGTTATGGAATTGTTAGAGGGCGAAAGCCTTGCCGAGAAGCTCCAGCGTGAAGGCAGCCTGGCGCTGCCAGAAGCGGTGCGCATCAGCTCCCAGGCGGCATCTGCGCTGTCGGCGGCTCACCGGGCCGGCATCGTGCATCGCGACTTGAAGACCGCGAACATTTTTCTGATCAACGTTTCCGATCAGAACTCCTTCGTGAAACTGCTGGATTTCGGCATCAGCAAGCGCACCGGAGCCGCTCAGGGGCTCACGGGTGAATTCGATGTGCTCGGAACCCCCGATTACATGCCGCCCGAGCAGGCAGCCGGCAAAACCGCGCTGGTCGACCACCGAGGAGATCAATACGCGCTGGCGGTTATTACCTATGAAATGCTGACCGGCCAGCTTCCTTTCGCGGCGGACAATGTGATGGAGATGCTGCGAAAAGTCATTACGGAAGAGCCGCGGTCGGTGTTGGATTTGGCTCCGCACCTGCCAAGCCAAATCGACGCGGTGCTCAGCCGAGCTCTATCCAAGACGCCCGAGCAGCGATTCGCGAATATCTCCGGGTTTGCCAATGCACTGGCCGCAGCTTCGGGCGGCAGCTCGATCAGCGGATTGCCGCACGCGCATACCATGCCGGCACCGGAAGCTTCGGGAGCGGCATCGAGCAAGATCCGTTCGCGCGTACCCTCCGAAAGTGCCACCCTAGCCAGTACCCAACCGGGCGTTGTCAATCAATCGGCCGCTCCACAGCAGGTGCCGCACAGCGCTCCCGCAAAGTCAGCGGACATCGATCCAGCCCGGGAAGTCGAAACGGGTCTGGCGCGCGCTCGGGATGCCCTCGATTCCGGTGACCCGGAACAGGCGAGCCGGCTCGTCGAAGCGGCATTCGTGATCGCGGAAACCACCGAGCATTCCGGCGCGCGAAAGGCTCTCGAAAAATCGGCCGAGCTCAGCAGCCGCATCTTCCGCGCTCGGTGGGGCTCGCTCGACCGCCCCCTGCTGGTTCGAAAAGCTCCGACCGATTCGGTTTCACCCAAACAGGCCTACATTCTGTCCAGGATCGATAACCACACCACCGTGGAGGAGCTGCTCGACCTCTCGCCGCTGCCTCGCGTGCAGACTTTGCGCCTGGTGGCCAAGCTGCTCGACCGAGGACTGGTCGAAATCAAAGGCCGCTAAAGGGTGGACTCAGGCTGCCTCCGCATGCTACATGCGGCGCGGTTTTCATGGCCATCCCCAAGCACGACATATTGATCGTCGGAGGAGGAGGGGCCGGACTCCGCGCGGCCATCGCCATCCAGGAAGAATTCCCAGCGCTCAGCGCAGCGGTGGTGTCCAAGGTATACCCGATGCGCAGCCATACCGTGTCCGCCGAGGGCGGCGCGGCTGCCGTGATCAAGCCGGGGGATTCGCTGGAAGCGCACGCTTACGACACCATCTCCGGCGCCGATTGGCTTGCCGATCAAGACGCGGTCGAGGCGTTCGTCAACGAAGCGCCGCGGGAGATGACACAGCTCGAGCATTGGGGGTGCCCATGGAGCCGAGATCCGGATGGAACGGTGGCCGTGCGTCCGTTCGGCGGCATGAAGATCGAGCGTACCTGGTTTGCCGCGGACAAGACCGGTTTCCACATGTTGCACGCGCTGTTTCAGACGACTCTGAAATACCCCGCGCTAAAGCGTTACGACGAATTCTTCGTGACCAGCTTGCTGATGCACGGGGGTCGCTGCCAAGGAGTTCTGGCGTTGGAGCTCCGCACCGGTGAAATCCACGCCATCGCCGCCAAATCGGTGATCCTGTGCACCGGGGGAGCCGGGCGTGCGTTTCCGTTTACCACCAACGCCGCCATAAAATCCGGCGATGGAATGTCGCTCGCATATCGCGCGGGTGTTCCCCTCAAGGATATGGAGTTTGTGCAGTATCACCCGACGGGACTACCGGGTATGGGGATCCTCATCACCGAGGCCGCTCGAAGCGAAGGGGGCATCCTGCTGAACAAAGAGGGCCGGAGGTATTTGCAAGACCATGACCTCGGGAAGCCGCTCGACGTGAACGACCCGAACCATCCCCAAAAACGCACCATGGAGCTTGGGCCGCGGGATCGGTTATCTCAGGCGTACACGAAGGAGAAAGACGCGGGGCGGGTTTTTGTGGACGACCGGGGGGACTACGTCCACCTGGATATCCGGCACCTGGGCGAAAAGAAAATCGACAAAAAATTGCCGTTTGTCCGGGAGCTCGCAAAAAACTACGTGGGCATCGACCCGGTTTACGAGCCGATCCCGGTGCGCCCCGTGGTGCACTACATGATGGGAGGCGTGCACACCAACATCGAGGGCGCCACGCCCTTGCCCGGGCTTTTCGCGGCGGGCGAGTGCGCCTGCGTGAGCATCAACGGCGCCAATCGACTGGGGTCGAACTCGCTCACCGAGCTTCTGGTATTCGGCGCCCGGGCGGCGCGGGCCGCGTCCCGTTTCGCCCAGAGTCAGAGCGTCGACGAAAATGCGCTGGAAAAGCTCGCCATCGAGGAGCGGCGTCGCATCGAGGCCCGTTTTCTCGAGGGGGCCGGCGGCGAAAGCATCGCTCAAATCAGGACCGAGCTCAATCACGCAATGGAGGACGGAGCGGGCATTTACCGCGACCAGGCTGGCTTGAGCCGAGCGTGCAACCAGGTCAAAGAGCTCAAGCAGCGCTATCAAAACGTGGGCATCACGGACAAGAGCCGCACCTTCAACACCGAGCTCCCCGCTGCCATGGAGCTCGGTTTCTTGCTGGATGTGGGCGAGGCGATTGCTTACAGCGCGCTTGCGCGCACCGAGTCGCGCGGCTCACACCAGCGCACCGACCACCCGCAGCGCGACGACAAGAAGTTCCTCAAGCATTCTCTAGCTTATCGGACTTTAGGCGAGCCCAGGATGGAATACAGCGATGTATCCATCACCCGCTGGCCGCCAGGAGAGCGCGTTTATGGCCGCTGAGCAGAGTTCGCCCCAAAAAACCGCGGTTTTGGAGGTTTTCCGGTATCGGCCGGACAACGAAAAAGCGCCGACCTTTCAACGTTACGAGGTGCCGTACCGTTCGGACTGGGTGGTGCTCGACGCTTTGAACCACATCAAGGATCATGTCGACGGCACCTTGTCGTTTCGTTGGTCGTGCCGTAT
>DASXTY010000724.1:0-6012 GCA_036505155.1 Polyangiaceae bacterium
AGGCCGTCGACGCTCACCAGGTGCCGCGCGCCAACGAAGTCGGCGTGCTCTTCCAGAACCTGGCGAGCGATATTCGTATCCACTTGGTCGGAGTCATCGCAAGAACCGGGCCGAAACTCGAAACCGCTAAATCTGGCTCGCGGGTTGGTTTTGGACCGGTGTCGTCGTCAATTCCGCACACCCAGAGTGCGCAAACCACCACGCTGTGGCGAGGGCGCATCACTGGATGGATCCCGGCTCCGAGCTCCTTCGCTCTGCTTCTGCCGCCGGCAAGTCGGTGACTAACGCGCGGAGCAGCTCTGCGACCGCGGCGGCGTAGGCGGGACAACCCGCCGGTCGATGCGGAGCGTCGCCGTTTGCAAGCTGCGCAACGCTGCCCAGAACCGGTCCGTCGTCCACCGCTAGCTCAAGCCCCTGGCGCAGCGCAGCCAGCGATTCGGGGTCACCCTTCACGAAGCGCGCTCGCGCCCGCGCAAAGAAGCCGAAAAGGTGCGGCCAGGCGGTCCCCTGGTGATAAGCCGCTTCTTGTTCCGCCAGCGTGCCGCCGAAATAGCCCACGAATTTTTGGTCGCGCGGCGAAAGGCTGCGCGGTCCGCGCTCGGTGAGCAGCTCCTCCTCAACCCGTTCCAAAATAGCGCCCGTCTGCCAATCTTCGAAGAGCTCGGGGTCGATCGCCAGAGCGACCAGCGCGTTGGGTCGGATCGCGGGATCGGCCCAGGCGTTTGCCGTCTCTCCGTCTTCGCTGATGCAGTCGAAGGGATAGTCGGTTTCGTGGCACCAAAACCGGGCTTTGAAGGCGATTCGCGCAGCCCGAGAGCAGTTTTCGGCCAAGGCGCGCACCTTGGCATCCCCGCGCTGCTCGGCCAGCAGGGCTAGGGTTTCGCAACCCTTGCTCCAGAGCGCCTGAAACTCCACCGCCAGCCCCCGCCTGGGTGTCACCAGGCGCGTTCCGATCTGAGCGTCCATCCAGGTCAGGGCGCGATCTTCGGCACCGTTCGCAACCAGCCCATCCGCGGTGAGTCGCACCCAGCGGCTGGTGGGGCTGCGCACGCGCGCAAAGGTGCGCACCAATGCCGGATACAAGCGGTCCTGCACGAACGCGTCGCCGGCTCCCGAGCGAGCTATCAATTCTCGTGCAGTCTCGAACAGCCACAACGACGCGTCCGGTACTGGAGTCCGCCGCTTTCCGTCCACCGAGTCGCACAAAAGTCCTCCGCGCTGAAATGCGAGAAGCGCGGTGAGAACTTCTTTGGCAAGCTCCACCAGCCCCCGAGACAAGAGCAATCCCGGAATTGAGAGTAGCGTGTCTCGGCTTCGGACGTCCAACACCGGATAGCCGGCGAGCAGGCAGGGGCGTTCCGCTTTGTCTAGGCAGAACTGTTCGGCAAAAACCCACAGAGTGCGGACGGCGGGCGAGCAGGTGGGTCCCGGGTCGCGCGCCCGAAGAAAATCGGCCGCTTCCGTCAAGAGCTCCGCCGGCGGTCGATTGGGCAGCGCGCCTACGGAAATTACCAAATACGAAGTTTGATCGGGCTGCAAACCGATTTCGAACACCCCCGGCGTCCACATGTCTTCTTGAAATTCGAGGCCGCACTCGCGATCTTCGAGGTATTCGAAGCGGCGCCACCAGTCGGGCGAGCCCATGAACACGCCGCCGTGTCCGAAGGTGATGGGGGCGAGCTGCGGCACCGGCTGAATCTCCACCGCGCCCGTGCGTAGAGTGACTTTTTGCTTCATTGCGCCGTGTTCGCGCGTGAGCTGGTGTGCCGGGCGCAGGGGCATCAGCGGCCGGAAGGATAGGCGCGCCGGCGAGCGGCCATACCAGGTGTAGGCGAGCACAATGGCGTTCTGTCCGCGCACCAGGCCCAGCTTGCGCTCGATATCGGCGTTCCCCAGGCGATAAATCCAGCGCGGCAACGGGTCCTGAGCGAAACTGTGCAGCAGCCGATAGCCGGGCGTCGGCGCCAGGTTGGGGAACTGATGGGTTGCCAGGCGATACGATCGCTGACCGTCGTCCACGGTCGTATCCGCGTGGCTCACGATGACGTAACGTCCCGACGGCTTGGTCAGTGCGGCGGCAAAGATTCCGTGATAGCGACGGGTGTGCATGAGCGCCAGCGTGCTCATGGAGTACGCACCGGCGCCATTGGTATGCATCCACTGACGGTCGGCTCGTTCGAGCTCGCCACTGGTGACAACGCTCGGCCACGGGCCGTCGCGGCTCGCTCGCCAGAAATCGCTGGCTCGCTCCGGCTTGGGCTTCACGGGGGCCCTTGAGCCGCTAAAAATAGCTCCGCAGCTTCTCGCATGGCGCTCCGAGGGGGCGAAACCCCCAGCCATAGCTGGACTGACAAAGCGGCCTGCTCGACCAACATTCCGAGCCCCCCCTCAACTTGCAGACCGGCCGCGCGGCCCGCCTCCAGAAACGGGGTGACTGCGGGATTATACACCAGGTCGTACGCAAACGTTGTCGGCTTCAGAGTGAGCCAAGGCACGATGTCGCGCACCGATTCCCCGGCGCCCGCGCCGCGCATACCCGCGCTGGTTGCCTGGATGATCAGCTGGCTACAAGCCAAGAAGGCTTCCCAGGGGTTGGGTAAGACCCCTTGTTCTTCGACCTGCGCGGCCTCGAAGCGTTCCGGCCACGCGATGAGAAGAGCGCCCAGCTGGCGAAAATCCTGCATGCCCGGCCACAGGCTTGCCGAGACTCCCGCACGCCAGCTGCGAGCGACGACTCCAACTTGCTCCACACCGATAAAGGAGCAAGCAGCGACCGACGCTAGTGCGGCGCCACCGTTCCCGATCACGCACGCGACGCGCGCGTCGGGCTCTCTGGCACGGAGCTCGCCGGCGAGCGCCACCACATCCGTATTGTGCGCGACCACGGCACCGTCGGCCGCGCGCAGCAGAACATTCGCGGCACCCACCCGCTCGGCGGACGGGTCGCTTCGATCAGCGCACTGCAGAGCCAGGCGCTTGTGGGGGATGGTCACGTTGGCGCCAGCGACTTCGCCGCGACGCAGCGCTTCGACCAGCGCGCGAAAGCTCTGCTCGTCCGGAGCGTCCACCGTTTCGTAACGGCAGTCCAGTTCGAGCGCGCGATACGCGGCTTGATGCATAACGGGCGAAACGGAGTGGCTTACCGGGTGACCGAGTAAGATGAAGCGACGGCTCACGAAAGCTCCTCTTCTAGGGCGCCCGCTCCGGGTGCGGAATCCGGGCCCATAGATTCAGTATCCGCCGGCAACACACGAGTGACCTCCGCATCGAACGAGCCCCGGTGCACACGCAGGTGGACGGCCTGGCCGGCTTCGAGCGCCGACGCGTTCCGGACCACCCGGCCTCGGCTGTCGCTGGCGATTGCGTAGCCTCGTTCGAGCACCGCCAGGGGCGAGAGTCCTCCGAGGCGCCCCGTCCTTTCGCTCAGAGCCAGGCGAGCCGCGCGTAGGTCGAGACGCATCGCACCGTCGAGTCGGGCTGCCAAAGGCCCGAGAGCTGCGCGCGCGCGGGCGATGACCGCCCGCGGGTGGCGCGCGAGCAGACGATTGCGCAATGCATGCAGCGTCGCGACGCGACGTTCTCGCGAGCGCACCGCGCAGCGTTCCATCCGCCCCGAAAGCTCGTCCATGTACTGCTGGCGCTCTGCGATCAAAAAGCGCGGGTCGCTCAGTTTGGTCCGCAGCCGGTCCACCACCATGCGTCGGGAAACCAGAGAGGAATGCAGCACACCGGTCAGGCGTGTGAGCTCCGCCTCGAGCCTTTCGGCTCGTGCGTTGGCATCAGGAATTACCAGCTCGGCGGCTTGCGACGGGGTTGCGGCGCGCACGTCCGCAGCCAGATCGACCAAAGAGACGTCAATCTCGTGGCCCACCGCGCTCACCACCGGGACACGGCAACGCGCTACGCGGCGCACCACGCGTTCGTCATTGAACGCCATCAAGTCCTCGTCGGACCCTCCACCGCGCCCCACGATGATCACGTCGAGCCGGGGATAGGCTTCAATCAGATCGAAGGCGCTGCACAAGCTTTCGGGGGCAAGATCACCCTGCACCAGAGCCCCGCTGAGCACGATGCGCGCCCCGCCCCGTCGAAAAGCCACGCTGCAGATATCGTGAAACGCGGCTCCGGATGGACTGGTCACCACCCCGATCACCCGCGGCTCCACTGGCATGGGGCGTTTTCGTTCCAAGGCGAACAAGCCTTCGCTGGCGAGCCGTCGCTTGAGCTCCTCGAGTGCAACCAGCCGCGCTCCTAGGCCCACCGGTCGGGCCGCGTCGACCACGAACTGCAGCCGGCCACGGGGCGCCCACAGGGTTGCCTGCCCCAGTACCTGCACCCGGGCTCCTTCTCGCAGGAAGCGCCGGGCGCGGAAGGCCTGCATCCGATACATGACGCAGTCGATCACCGCCTCCTCGCTTTCGTCCTTCAGCGTGAAATAGACATGTCCGCTCGGCGCACCGCGCAGGGATCCGACCTCGCCCAATACCCATTGCCGGCCCGCGACGCTTTGCAGCGCGCGCCGCAATCGCCGAGCAAGCTCGGCAACACTGATGACCTCGTCCTGTCCACCGCTCACGGCGCCCGGGGTATAGCAGGGTTGGCCGTTGTCTGACAGACTCGGGCCCGCTGTCGTGGAATGGCTGTGGGAAGCACTGGGAGTCAACGCCCCGCCTTCGGCGTGGACACTCTGGCTCTCGGTCGCCGCAGCGCTTTTGATCGCGCTCTGGCTGGTCCTACCGCGAGGCGAGCGCCGCTACCTCCGAGCGCCGGCGGTGTTGCTATTATTGCACGCGGTCTCCATCGGCCTTCGGGCGTTGTTCGCGCACGATGCGCATGCCCAGCGTCCACTGGGGCTTGCCGGGTTGTTCTTTTTGCTGGCTTCGCTGGGGCGCAGCAGCTTTCTCCTGCTGGTGCACGCGGTGCCGACCCTGCGCCGGTCGCTACCGCGCATCGTTCAGGACTTCATCCAGGTTGGCATCTACATCCTGGTGGCGCTGGTCACGCTGCGGGCAGCCGGAGTCGAGCCGAGCTCGCTGCTGGCTACTTCGGCGCTGCTCACCGCGGTTATCGGCCTATCGCTGCAGGACACCCTGGGCAACATGTTCGCGGGCCTCGCCATCCAGGTGCAGCGACCGTTTGGCGTGGGCGACTGGATCCAATTCGATGACCTTCCTGAACACGTGGGACAAGTGATCGAAATCAACTGGCGAGCTACCAAGGTGCTGACGCTCGATCGAGTCGAAGTCACGGTTCCGAACGGCGTGCTGGCCAAGGCCGCGATCACCAATTATTCGCAGCCCAGCACGGTCGCGCGCAGCAGCGCGTACGTGGTAGCGCCATATCACGCCCCTCCGGCTCGGGTGCGACAGCTCTTGGCGGAGGGCTTGCGCGAAGTTCCGGGTGTGCTTTCGGACCCGGAGCCCAGCGTGGTCGTCAACGACTTCAACGAGCGGGGAATCCAATATTGGGTGCGCTATTTTTTGACTGACTTCTCGCGACGCGACCTGATCGCGGGCCAAGTGCGAGAGCGGCTTTGGTATTCGCTCAGCCGGGCCGGGTATCGCATTCCCCCGCCGCTCCGAGAGGTGCAGCTGTTCGAGGTTTCACCCGAAGCTCAGGAGCGCAAACTCGAGCAACGGCGCGCCGAGCTGGAGCGGGCGCTGAAAACCGTGGACTTTCTGGAGCCTCTGCCTCCGCGCGCGTTGCGCGAGCTCGCCGAGCGCGCCGCGGTGAGGCTCTATAACCAGGGGGAAGTGATCATCCGACAGGGCGAGTCCGGCGACGAGCTGTTTCTGGTGGAACACGGAGAGGTTTGCGTGAACATCGAGGGAAAAAGAGGACCCGTCGAGGTGGCGCGCCTGGGTCCGGGAAATTTCTTTGGCGAGATGAGCCTGATGACCGGCGAGCCGCGCTCCGCAACCGTGCTCGCGGCCGTGGAATGCGAGCTCATCGTGGTCAAAAAGGAGAGTTTCCAGCACATTATCGCGGCTAACCAACACGTATTGGACCAAA
>DASXTY010000725.1:0-1881 GCA_036505155.1 Polyangiaceae bacterium
GTAGTCGAGCTCGACGGCGGTGTCGATACGAGCGATGAGCTCGAAGTCCCGAATGGTACCGTTGTTGGCGGCACGGGCGCGCAAGCGTTTGCCGGGAGCAAGCTCTTCGGCGATGCCCTCGATGCGGTAGGTTTCCTCTCCGGTCAAGCCAAGGCTCTGCCGGTTTTGGCCCGTCAGAAACTCGAGCGGCAAAACGCCCATTCCGATTAAGTTACTCCGATGGATGCGCTCGAAAGACTCCGCGATGACGGCTAAAACGCCAAGCATGCGAGTCCCCTTGGCAGCCCAGTCGCGGGAGGAGCCCGACCCGTATTCTTTCCCGGCTATCACCAACAGAGGAACTCCCTCACGTGCGTACTGCTCCGAGGCGTCGAAGATGGTCTGCTGCGCGTTACCCGGAAAATGACGGGTCCAACCGCCTTCGGTATCGGGCGCGAGCAAGTTTCGTAACCGCACATTGGCGAAAGTGCCGCGCATCATCACTTCGTGGTTACCACGCCGAGAACCATAGGAATTGAACTCGTTGGGCTGCACCCCGCGCTCCATGAGGTAGCGCCCCGCGGGCGAGTCTTTGTGAATCGATCCCGCCGGCGATATGTGATCGGTGGTCACGGAATCGCCCAGCATCACCAGCACGCGCGCATTCTGGATGTCTCGGAGCGGCTCGGGCTCGACCGCCATGTTCTCGAAAAAAGTCGGCGCGCGCACATAGGTGCTATCCTCCGCCCACTCGAATTGGCTCCCTTCCGGAACCGGGAGCGCTCGCCAGCGCTCGTCGCCCTGGTACACCTTATTGTACTCGTCCTTGAAGAGCCCCGAAGAAACGCTCTTTTCCAAGACTTGCTGCACTTCTTCGGGAGAAGGCCAGATGTCCTTCAAGAGCACGGGATTTCCGCTTCGGCCCTCCCCGATGGGCTCGTTCGCAAAGTCGATGTCCATGCGACCAGCCAACGCGTACGCTACCACCAGGGGCGGGCTGGCGAGGTAGTTTGCGCGCACTTCGGGACTGATACGACCTTCGAAATTGCGATTGCCGCTGAGCACGCTCACCGCAACCAGATTCCCCTCTTGGATGGCTCGACTGATGGGTTCGGCAAGCGGACCACTATTGCCGATGCAGGTCGTGCACCCGTAGCCGACCAGGTGAAAGTTGAGCGATTCCAAGTCTTGCAAAAGACCCGCCTGGCTTAGGTACCGGGTGACGACTTTCGAGCCGGGGGCGAGGCTGGTCTTCACCCAGGGCTTCACGCAGAGTCCGAGTCGCACTGCGTTGCGCGCCAAAAGGCCCGCAGCGACCATCACCGAGGGGTTGGAAGTGTTGGTGCACGAAGTGATGGCGGCAATCACTACCGACCCGTGCGTCAGTGCGAAACTGTCCCCGTTGAGCGAGCAGCTCACTTTGGCGTCGGCTTTTCCGCCGGCGGGGAGCATTTCGCCCAGCGCCTTTTTCCAGCTTTGCCCCGCGTTCGACAGTAGCACCTTATCCTGCGGGCGCTTGGGACCGGCGAGCGCCGGTACCACGCTCCGCAAGTTGAGCTCCAGCGTGTCCGCATATTTGGGCTCCGGCGATTCGTTGGTGCGAAACAGTCCTTGCGCTTTCGCGTACGCTTCAATCAGCTCTGCGCGCTCTTCGGAGCGCCCGGTGAGCCGCACATAGCGCAACGTTTCCCCATCGATAGGAAAGATGGCACAGGTCGAACCGAACTCCGGGCTCATGTTGGCGATGGTGGCTCGGTCGGCAAGCGGCAGGTTATCCAGGCCCTCCCCGTAAAACTCGACGAATTTGCCCACCACGCCGCGGTCACGCAGCATCTTGGTCACCGTGAGCACCAGATCGGTGGCGGTAGCGCCTTCCGGTAGCAAGCCGTACAGCCGGAATCC
>DASXTY010000726.1:0-2374 GCA_036505155.1 Polyangiaceae bacterium
GAAAGCGGAAACCTCACGAGGGACCCGAGCGGGCGACCGAGCCCGTGCGGCAAAGGCTGACCACCAGCCGCAAGCGAGTCTTGCGTGGCCGTACGACCGGGCAACCGGGAAGGAAAGCTGCGAAGCGTAGACAGCGAGCGAACAGGCCGTGTGATTGAGCCCCGAAATCTCTTCATCGTGGAAGCAGACGCATTTGGATTAGCGGAAATCACCCACGCGCGAGGCGGCGAGACCGCGACAGGTTTCATGAGTCAGCGCGCAAACACTTCCAAAAACGCTCCGTGGCGCGCGCATCCACTCCGAGATCAGGCCTGCACCGAGTACTCGCAGAACTCGTTGGTAGCGCCGTAATTCATCCCAGCGAGCGCTGTCAGCGGCCGTCGGGCGCCTCGGAGTGGTGCCTCGTTCAGTCGGCCCGTATTCTTCGGAACGACCGGCTGGGCAGACATGCTTGTATCTACACCAGCCCCCCCTCTGGCAACGTCATCATGAAATCCAAAGCAGTGTTGCTCACCACGTTGGCGATCATCTGTTTTGCGGGAAACTCAATCCTCTGCCGCCTCGCGCTGGCTGACGGTCTGGTCGACGCCGCCACCTTCACCACGGTTCGGCTGGCGAGCGGCGCGCTGGTGCTAGTGCTGCTCGCGTCTCGGCGAGGCCGTGACCGTAGAGTTGGGGCGGCGGGCTGGGCATCAGCGGTGATGCTCTTCGCATACGCGGCGCCCTTTTCGTACGCTTACCTTCGGCTTGGTGCGGCGATGGGGGCGCTGATCCTGTTCGCTTCGGTGCAGGTCACCATGGTCAGCTGGGGCGTGCTGCGCGGCGAGCGCCCGAGCCATCTCGCTTGGTTCGGGATCGCCGTCGCCATCGCGGGGCTCGTTGGTCTCACCGTGCCGGGTAGGGGGGCGCCGGATCCGCTCAGCACCGTGGTCATGGCGATCGCCGGCATCGCCTGGGGAGCGTATTCGCTCCGGGGCCGGGTCGCTTCCGGGGATCCGCTCGTGACGACAGCCGCAAGTTTCCTTCTTTCGCTGCCATTTTCGGCCGGGCTCATCGCGGTAGCGCTGCCAACCCAGGGCTTACACGCGACGGCGCGCGGAATCACATTGGCCATCGCCTCCGGAGCTCTGGCCTCCGGTCTCGGCTACAGCATCTGGTACGCAGCGCTCCCGGATCTCTCCGCGACGCGCGCCGCGGTGGTTCAGCTCTTGGTTCCCGTGCTCGCGGCAGGGGGCGCGGTCATTTGGCTCGGCGAGCGCGTATCGACGCGTCTGGTTATAGCCAGTGCTGCGATCCTCGGTGGGGTCGCATTGACGATTCGAGACCGCTGGGCACCTGCCGCTAACGCGAGATGAGCGGCATTGTATAACACACGACGTCGCCCTCGAGCGCGACCACGCCGTCCTGTCGTGTCACGGTGGTCTTCATTTTAGTGACGGGCTTGTCCAGACGCACGTCGGTGATTTCTACCGAACCGGTGATCACGTCTCCTGGCCGAACCGGAGCCTTGAAGCTCCAGTTCACTTGGAGAAATACGGTTCCGGGTCCCGGCAATTCTTCGGCGACCACCGCATTCAAAATCGCACTGGTCACCCCGCCTTGGACCACGATCTCGCCGAACTTCGTGGACCTTGCCACGGCCTCGTCATAGTGTAGGGGGTTCTTGTCGCCGCTGATCTCGGTGAAGCGCTGGATGTCGGAGCTCTCCACTTTCCTCGATCGACTTGCATTTTGACCCACCCGCGGTGCGCCGCGGGGCCAAACCTGAGTTTTATCTGTCATTCGCGTGAGGCTACAGAACAGACCTGTGGCTTGGAAACGAAGAGGCGAGGGAGGGCGTCGCTGGCTTCACGGCGAAGGCTGACTTTGGTTCAGTCGACCGCTACCTCATATAGGATGCGGGCTCCTTCTGCACCCGCGATATCGAGCGGAACTTCGAGCGCGCCGCTTTGAAGCGCACTACCTACTTGCGCCAGGCGGCGGCCCCCGGTCGACAGCGCCCAGACCTTCGCGCGCTCTGGATTGGCGATGCGCAGAGTGATCCTCGCTGCGCCGGTTCGAACCAGGTGCGGGAGCTTGCCCCAGTCGAGCAGCGTGGTGCGGGCACGGTCGGCGAAGCGAGCGCCGGTGTTTTGCAGATCGGTGAGGTGAGTAATGAGCAAATGGCGGCTTCTGCGAATCGGTTGCCCGTCGAGCGATGAGGCCCAAACCGTGGCGTCGGTTTCCAGGATGGAAATGGTGACGGCGTCGGTCTGAATGCGCTCTCCGGCCCGCGTGTAGCCCCCTGCCGTGCGCGGCGTATCAATCAGCATGACTGCACCAGGGGCGTCGATGGTAAGTTGCTTGTTTTCGCTCTGGAGGAGATTTAGAGTGA
>DASXTY010000727.1:0-4167 GCA_036505155.1 Polyangiaceae bacterium
GGACCGCAGTCCAGGTCGCTCGCATCGGCCGAACTCTCCCTCGGTGCGTGGCGATCCCGTTCGCCGCATGCCCAGCAACTGCCGATCAACGCGGCCCAACCCAAGGCCCGTTTTCCGGCGTTGGGCAACCATCGGTTCCGAAACAGGACCGGCTTGCGACGGCGGCCTGGCATCAGCGGGCGCTATGGCGTCGCTTCCGCAAGAAGACCGCTGACAGCAGCGCACTCAAACCGAGCACAAGGTTGCGGTTCGCGCGGTTCCCCACCACGGCACAGGCGCAGCTTGCCGAATCCGCGGAACCGTTCGCCCCACCGCTGCCAAGCGCGGGGGACCCGTAGGACCCGCCACTCCCATTGTTCGCGCCGCCGGTTGCGCCGCCAGTTCCGACGCCAGACGCGCGGGGATCGTTCCAGGTCTTGAGCGCGGAATCGATGGCTAGAGCGTTGTCTTCTAGCACTATTGCGTCTCCGGCCTGGGTGAAGCTTTCTATCTTGGTGGCGAAGGGCATGTCGTCAAACGACGGCCAGGAGCCGTCGGTGTTTAACCTTACGGTTGTTCCTCCCGGCAGGGTGAGATAGCTGGATCCACAAGCGATCTGCTGGCGGAGGTCCACCCCTTTCATTCCCGATCGCACGAGGAACGTCGGATCTAGCGTCATCTCTTCAGGGGAGATGGTGGTAAACAAGCGAGTGAGATAGGGAAAAGCATCCAGCGCGTCGTTCGCCCGGCGTCCGGGGAGCACCACGCGCTCCAATAGGCCCCGTGCGAAAGCCACGCCGTCCCACGCCTTTTTATCGATGAGCGTGGGATAACAGGCGAGGCAACTGTAGAAGGCCTGTTCATCCACGCCGGAGGGCGCGGGGAGATACGTCTCCAGCAAAGGTAGGACCTGCGGTTGGACAAAGGTGCACTTTGCGGCGGCGCAAGAGACGAGCTCCTGGCGCTCGAGCTCGTCGATCACCTGCTCCGGCGCGAGCGCAGTGAACTTCGATGGGTCCCAGGATGCGCTGTACAACGCGGTGCGAGTCACCACGTTGCTCGGGCCTGCGTATTCCGTCACGAATGCGTGCCCGCCGGCGAGCGGCGAGTCGACGGCGACCGACACCACGTCCACGTAGTTCGCCGCAAGCTTTACCCAGTCGAGCTTCAAGAGGTTCAGCTCCACGTGCTGGTAGCTCAGCGGCACCGCCCGGTCCTGCGCGAGAATGAAGGCTCGCACGCGCATCTCTGGAACCGCGTTTACCGCGGTGAGCTCTAGCGGGACGCAGGGCGTGTTGCCCGGGTACCGGACGACCAGCGGGTGAATTGCCTGGATGCCTGCGCCACCGGTGAGCTTCACCGCCACGAACGCGAAGTTATTGCGGACGTATTGGTCGAGGATGGTGGGCGCGCTGGACACCTGTTCGTAGCCGTTGGCGCTGAGCCAGCTGGTGACTTCCGCAGCTGTGCCGCCACGCAGCACGGTGACATCGAAAGCCCCGACCGTTGATTTGAACAGGACTTCGACGCCTGGGCTGCCATTACTTAGGGCGACTCCCCCGCCTCCATTTACCGTACCCGCTGCTCCACAAAACCCAAATCCAAACGAGGGCACTGTGGAGGACAATAGGTTCTGGAAAAAGACTTCCGAGCCGACCTCGATGGAATCCGGCACCGCAGGCACCGGGAGCACCCATGCAAAACGCGACGGCTCACCCTGATATTGAATCTGAATGTGCGCATCGACGTGGGTGCCATCGAGCACGAAGAGAATGTTTTCGCCGGTTTGATCCACCGGCATGGCCATGGGGCCACCGTCGCAAAAGGTTCCCCCGCAAGCTTCGGCGGGCAGGCACCAAGCGGAAATGGCCATCCAGGCCAGAGCCGAGCTGACCAGCGCCGACCTTCGCACCATCATATGCAGACAATATCATATCTACGACACGTTGGCAGACGCATTTTCGAGCCGATGCGAGTATTTGTCTGGATTTTCCTCGAGCGCCCGGCGCCAGAGCGCGTCCCACACTGTGTAATCAGACAAGATCCTCTCTGGATGTGCACGGCTTCGCACCACGAACTCCGGGTACCAGGGTCGGCCGCTCGGGGCTCCGGTCACGTGATAGCGCATGTCCAGGCTCCAGCGGCACACATCGCTCCGGTTCGGCGTCGAGTGATGGGGGGTGAACTGGCTCATCACCACCACATCGCCGGCCTCGCACTCCAGGATTACGGGTTCGACCTGAGGGAGTGCGTCCGGGCGAATGCAGGTGCCGTAATCGCTGGACACGTGCGGCAGATGTCCACGCTGGTGGACCCCCGGGAGGACTCGGAGGCAGCCCATGTCGTTGGTTGCCCGGCCGATGGGAATCCAACACGTGAAAATCGGCGATCGATCGGCTTCAGGCAACGTGACTCCCGAGTCCTGGTGCCACGGAACGTCGAAAAAACCATTTCCGGCCGACAGCCGAGACGGCGGTTTCGCCCTGAGATGCTGAATGGGATTGCAGCTGATTTCCGGGCCCAACACGGCTTCCAGCGCATCCAACAGGCGCGGATGGTGGAGCATTTCGAATAACACCCGAGTGCGAAGTCGATGAATATCGAAGCCGTCCCCGATTTGTGGGCAGTCGCGCATCAAGAGCCCAAAGCGAACGTCGAAAGGAGCCTCGGAATGGAGGTCGGGGAGTTTTCCCCGCTGGTGCAAGGCTTGAGCGCGCTGCTCGATGAGAGAGGCGAGGTCGCTTCGAATCCGCTCCAGATCGCACGCGCCGAGAATCCCTCGCAAAATGACGAAGCCATCGCGCTCGAACCCGCGCCACGGGTCAGGGTCTGAACACATCGAATTTGGCCTTCCTTTCGACGGTTTTTCCGAGCCGGTGAGACTTCGAGCGCACCGACCCGAATTTGGATAAAATACGCAAATGGCCGACCTTGTGGCCAATCGCACATTCGTGACGGACGAGGTTCTGCTGGCAGCCGATCCGGGTAATCTGCTCCAGATTCCCGATCGCCCGCGGCTTCACCTGGTGCACGCCTGCGTCGATCAACGCCCTACCGCCTCGCGTCACCGCATGACGCACACCCATCCGGTCTGGCACTTGGTAGCGGTCACGCGGGGGCGGGGGAGCTTTCTCAACGGCGAGCTGGTGGTGCCGGTCAAAGCCCCGTTCTTGTTCCTGGTTTCCCCCGAGCACCCGCATGGCTTCGAACGGGAGCCCGGTGACACGGCGGTGTACAGCGAAATCACATTTCAATATCGGAAGCAGCCGGGCCCCATCGATTCCTGGTCGGGCCTGCTCGGCCGCTGGACCGGGTCCTCCTGCGCGCTGCCCCACTACACCTCGACCGCCTCGACCACGGTAGAGGAAATCCGCGAGATCACCCGCGCCATCGTCACCGCAACCTACACCCGGCACCCCCAGCTCCCGAAGTTGCTCCAGGGTTACCTGGCGCAGTCGCTTTTCGTCGTGTGGCGCGATTTGGTCGCGGATCGATCCGGTCCGCTCGAACCCGATAAGCTGGTCCAGGCCCAGCGCTTCATCGAACAACACAGCCATCGTCCCATCGGGCTGGAAGACGTAGCCGCGCACGTCGGTTGGTCCCCGAAACATCTGGGGCGCGCGTTCAAAGAACGCTTCGGTCTGAGCCCGATGTCGTATCGGCGCACCCTGAGTCTCGAGCGGGCTGCAGTCCTTTTGCGCACCAGCAATCACGCGATCAAGGGCATTGCGAGCCTGCTCGGATTCGATGACGTGCAGTATTTTCATCGGGCATTTCGCAAGCTGCACGGAGTGCCTCCGGCGCAATATCGACGGCTTTCCATGAATGCTCCGGGTTCTCACCAGCATTCGAAGCGCTCCTCGGATAGCGCGTAATCCTTGACTCAATACACCCGGATGGCGCAGCCGAACTCGACGTCGAGCTCGGTGGTCGCGCTACTATTGGCGGTGGAACAGCTGCTCGAGCAAAGCTCGATGTAGATAGGCGCAGCGGGATTGTCGTAGTGCCAAGCGTTTGCGGCAACGCAGGTGTCATCGTAAACGAGCTCGACGACGCTACCGTCGAGCAGTGAATACTGGACATTGACCAGCTGGTAGTCGAGGGTTTGTCCAGCGGGAGGAGGCGGAATCACGACCTCGCAAGACACCCCCGAGCTTCGAATGCTGTTCAAAGCGCTCGAGAAGGCTT
>DASXTY010000728.1:0-2485 GCA_036505155.1 Polyangiaceae bacterium
AGCCGACATCCCCTATGATTCGCTGCTCGAGCTGGAGCACGCCAATTCGCTTTTCCCCGAGGCGGATGTGGTGATCGTGCTCGGCGCCAACGACGTGGTGAACCCATCCGCCCGCACCAAGAAGGATTCGCCACTCTACGGAATGCCGATTCTCGACGTCGATAAAGCCAGGACCGTGTTCGTAGTCAAGCGCAGCATGAACCCCGGCTTTGCGGGAGTGGATAACGAACTATTTTACCTCGACAACACCATGATGGTGTTCGGCGACGCCAAGAGGGTGGTCACCGAAATGGTAGCCAGCTTCAAGCGTATTGAAGCTTGAGCTTTCGCAGACCCTTACTGAACCCATTTCTTACACCGCCGCTGGCGCAACCGCCGGGCTGATTCCGAGCCGTTGCGCGGTAGGGGCATGAAAGCACTGGCCGGCGTGGGTGAGCAGGGTGGGACCGGTGACGCTGTCTTTGGTGTCGATGTTCAGCTGACCATCCTGGGTGAGGATGTTTTGCAACAGCGCCAGGACGTTGCGTGCGTAGAGCAGACTGGCGTCGACGGGCAGGGTCGCCGGCAAGTTCGGCGGTCCCACCAAAAGCACGCCGTGTTTCCGCACTTCCTTTCCCGCTTCCGAAAGCTCACAATTACCACCCGACTCCACCGCCAAATCGACAATCACCGATCCCGGGCGCATGGCTTGCACCATATCGGCGGTCACCAACTTTGGTGCGGGCTTGCCGGGAACTTGCGCGGTGGTGATGACCACGTCGGCCAAAACCACATGCTCCTTCACCAGAGCCTGCTGCTTCTTCAAAAACTCGGCACTCACCTGGCGCGCGTAGCCGCCTTCGCCGCTTCCCGCCTGACCCATGTCCGGCAGGTCGATGAATTTGCCGCCCAGCGATTCGACCTGATCCTTTACTTCCGGGCGGATATCGCTCGCCTCCACCACCGCTCCCAGACGCTTCGCGGTTGCAATCGCCTGTAAGCCCGCAACTCCAGCTCCCATCACCACCACCCGCGCCGCCTTTACGGTTCCCGCTGCGGTCATCAGCAAAGGGAAGTACTTGGGCAAATGTGTGGCGGCGACCAGCACCGCCTTATAGCCCGCAATACTGGCTTGCGAGCTCAGAGCATCCATCTTCTGAGCGCGCGTGATGCGGGGCACCAGCTCCATCGGCAGCGATGTGATCTGCCGCTCCAGCATGCGCCGGATGGTCGCGTCGTGAGCGTACGGCGCAAGAAACCCAATGACTGCGGCACCTGGCTTGAGCAGTGCCACCTCGTCGCCGAGCGGCTCTTGACGCTCGAGCGCTCGCACTCGAAGCAGAATATCGGCCGCGGAGTATGCCTCGCGTAAGTCGCTGGCTATTTTGGCTCCGGCGGCTTCGTAATCTTTGTCTTTTATGAACGCCCAGTCGCCGGCGCCGGGCGAAACCCACGGCTCCACCCGCAATTGCACCATTTGACGAATCGTCTCCGGCGTCGCGGAGACCCGGGCTTCACCGGGTGTTCTTTCCTTAGCAATCAGCACACGCAGCATTCGGGCTACTTAGCCCCTTACCGAAAAAAACGTCAACCCTAGCCGCTGACGGCTGAACCGCCATGTTACTTTTCGTCATGTTTTTGATAAACCGGGCCATGGAGTAGTGGTGTTGCGCGCGATATACAGCAAGATACAAAAGTCTCGGACTCCGGCATCGCTAGAACATCGCGAACGTCGGTCACCATCGGCTCTGGGGATGCGGAGGTTTGTCATGGCTCCAATGAATCCGAAGTGCATTCGGAGAAAGCTTGCTGTTCTTTGGCCGGCCGGCTTCGCAATTGGCTTCAGCGCGCTGGCACTCATGTGTTCCAGCCCCTCCACTGAGCTCAACCGGGGCGGCAACACCGGGGGCGTGGGAAATATGGGAACGGGGGGAACCGCCGGAACCGGGGGAGACACGCCGGTCAACGTTACCGACGCGGCTTCCTTCATGGTGCCCGACGGTTACACCATCGACGTGTCGACTACCGGCCAAGTTACCGTGGTCGTGTTGCCCGATGGAGCAACGGTGCTCGACGATGGCAGCATCACGGGCGGCGTAGCGGTTAAGCTCAGCTGCGACACCGGCGTGCTGGTAGTGTCGGGACAGCCGAAGACGTCCCAGTGCTCGGTGCAGCTCCCGGACGGCAGCTTGGTTACCAATGTGGTCTGGCAGGTCGACGACACACGCATCGGATCCATTGGTTCGGACGGCGTCTTCAGCGCCAACGGATGGAGCGGCGGTGTGGTGACCATTACGGCAAAGTTCGGGTCCGCATCCATCAAAACCCAAGTTACGGTCGAAGTCGCAATCCGAGATAATGCGGGCAGTCTGACCGCAGCGGACATCGACAAGTTGATCGCGGGCGGAACCGGGGGGCCCAACGGTGTCGGGCCCGACGCTGCCCTGCGGTGGCTCTATCCCTTCGACGAAACCGTCTTCCCAATGGGACTCCAGCCGCCCCTGTT
>DASXTY010000729.1:0-1509 GCA_036505155.1 Polyangiaceae bacterium
AGCGCATCCAGCGTCGAGGCTTCTCGAATTCGGTTCAACGCGTCGGCCAGCAAGTTTTTGGCGATGCGGCCCAGCCAGGCGCGGCACCTGCGGCGCAGCTGGTCCGAATCGACGTGCTCATCGGACCTAAATGTTTCGGCCCGCTCGAAGGCGCGGCGAAACGTGTCCTGCACCAGATCTTCCACCTCCTGCTGAGAGCGCGCCAGAGCCCCCGCGCATTGACGTTTGAGCACCGAGTACAGGTACCTTGCATGCCGCTGGTAAAACTCGCTCTGCTCCGCCCGCCCGGAGGCCCCCAGCTCGGCGATACGCCCGATCAGCTCGGCATCGGTACAGGCGGAAAGCTCCGAGCTCTGGGCTGCCGGGGCGATGTTCATGGGCTCACTGCCAATACGTCGATCCGTAACATGGGGGGCGGCGACGTGGTACAAACCCTGCCGTGGAACAGCAGAACAGGACGCGCAAACTAGGCAGGGCGGGCTCGCTCTGCATCCTGTGCATCGCGGCATTGACCGGTGTCGGATGTAAACGCTCCTCGGGCGCTGCATCGTCCAGTTCCGAAGCAGCCAGCGTGGCTCCGCCCCCGAGTAGCGCGCAGCCGTCCAGCGTCGCACAGCCAACCGGTGCCCCAGGCCACTTGCTTCAAGAAGGCGACCGCGCGCCGAACATCACCGTCCGGGCCCACAATGGTCAGGAGCTCAACTTTTCCACGTTTCGTAGTAAGCCGGTGGTGGTCTACTTCTACCCCAGAGACGACACTCCCGGTTGCACCACGGAAGCCCAGGGCTTTCGCGACTCTTGGGGCGAAATCGAAAAGGCCGGAGCGCTGGTGGTCGGCGTTTCCACCGACGACAACACCTCCCACCAGGCTTTCGCCAAGAAATACGAGCTGCCGTTTCCGCTGCTAGCGGACACCGATCAAAAGCTGGCCGACGCTTTCGGAGTCAAAGTCTGGGCCAACTATGCCGAGCGGGTCACTTTCGTAATCGACCGTTCCGGCAAAGTCGCCAAAGTGTTTCCCAAAGTGGTTCCAAAAAACCACGCCGCCGAAGTGATGGCGGTCCTTCACGCATTAAACTAGCGGCTTTCGGGCAGGAAATGGATTGAACCAACGCCATGCACAGCGGCAGAATAGCTCCCCCGCTTTCTCCCGAAGAGCGGGCGCTCTTCGACAACTTCGGTTACTTGCTACTCAGGGGTTTCTTGCCACGGGACGCGGTCCGCTGGCTCTTAGAAATTGTGGATCGAGTCTGCGAAGCCGAACGAGTGCGCCAGGGATTGGGACTTCAGGACTTCGTCGAGGTGCGGAACGCCGTGGCCAAAGATCACGAGCTTTTGGCTTTGGTCGATTGGCCGGAGATGCTCTCCATCATCACCGAGTTGATGGGAGTCGAGCTTCAGCTGAACACTTCGCACGCCATGGTCCGACCGCCGCAGCCGCCGGACACTCCCGAATCCTTCAAGGCCATTGCGTGGCATCGCGACGGTCACCAAAACATTCCCGTTGTG
>DASXTY010000730.1:0-4927 GCA_036505155.1 Polyangiaceae bacterium
CCGGTGGTGGCGATGCCCTTGATGAAGGTGTCCTGGGTGAAAAAGAAAAGAATCACGATGGGGATGATGACCACTGCGCTGGCGGCCATGAGGTGGTGCCACTGGGTGCCGCCGTGCTGATTCTGGTAGTTCTGAAGAGCCAGCGCCAGGGTGAAGGTGTGTTTGCGCGTTAGGTAAAGCAGCGGGCCCATGAAATCGTTCCACGCCCAAAGGAAGTGGAACAGAGCAACCACCGCGAGCGCTGGTTTACTCAACGGCATCACGATGCGCCAGAAGATCCCCCATTCGCTGCAGCCATCGATGCGAGCCGCTTCGCCCAATTCGCGCGGAATGGTGAGAAAGAACTGGCGCATCAGAAAGATGTTGAAGGCGCTGCCAAAAAAGGCCGGCACCCAGAGCGGCTTCAGCGTGCCGATCCAGCCGAGGCTCTTGAAAACAGAATACAGCGGCACCATTAGCACTGGAAACGGGACCATCATCGTCGCCAGCGTCACGGCGAAGAGGGCGCCCCGCCCTCGCCATGAAATGCGCGCGAGCCCGTAGGCGATGATGGCGTTGGAAAGAACGGAGCCGATCACGCCCAGAACGCATACCCAAAGCGTGTTGCCGAGAAAGGTAGAAAACGGGACTGCTGTATCCTTGCCGAAACCGGTTTCCCGCGCGCTCACGCTGCCCTGCGCCTCTTCGATGCTTTTTCCTCCCATGGTCTCCAGGGCGATACGAAAGTTTTCCCAGCGGGGCTTTAGGGTGGTCTCGATGGAGCTTTCGGGCACCACATCCCAGCCGAGCTCGCGCGTGCGCACCTTGGTGGCTGAGCTCTGGGTCACGTGCCAGTCGCCCGGCTCGACCGTCTTGAGCAAACGGACGGGCGTGAGCTCCTCGCGTTGATTGCCCTGATCGAAAACCAGTCTGCGCACGGTTCCGTTTACGCGGTCGTACGCGGAGCGGGGAACCAAGAGCGGTTTTGTCGCTTCAGGACCCGTCAGGGGCCGAACCAGGACGCTCGGGTCCACAATCTGGTAGTCGCGGGTTACTTCGACTCGGGATCCGTCGATGACTGCGTAATACGCCCGCGGAAGCCAGGTGGGCGGCATTTTCATGGTCTGCTCGATGGGTTTGAGCGCAGTGCACAAAAGCCAGATGAGCGGGAAGAGAAACACCGCGGACCCAGAAATCAGCAAGAGGTAGATGACCAGACGCGCTATGGAAGAACGGGGCTGCATGGCTATCCGCCGTAGTGAACGCGCTTTTCCGATAACTTGGTGGCGAGCAAAGTGAGCCCGACGATCAAGAGGAACAGGATCCACGCCATGGCGGAGGCATACCCCATGCGCAGGTCATAGAAAGCTGTGGAAAACAGGTAAAGAGCGTAAAAAAGCGTGGAGCGCGCGGGAGCTCCGTCGGCGCCGCCGGTCATCACGAACACCTGACTGAATACTTGCAAGGAGCCAATGATACCCATGATGAGATTGAAATAGATGACGGGAGAAATCATGGGCAAAGTGACGTGCCAAATGCGCCTCCACCAGCCGGCCCCATCGATTTGGGCCGACTCGTAGAGCTCTTCGGGCACATCTTGCAGAGCCGCCAAGTAGATCACCATGGAATTGCCGACACCCCACGCGCTCATCAACACCAACGCCGGTTTGGCCCAATCCGGATCCGCGAGCCAGGTTGGAGGGGTGGTGCCGAAGACGGCCAACAACGGCTTCAGCGCTGCATTCAAGATCCCGTAGGTTCCGTTGAAGATCCAGAGCCAGAGCATGGAGCTTGCCACGATGGGGACCAGCGAAGGCAGATAAAAGAAGGTCCGAAACAGCGCCATCGCGCGCACTCCGGTGTTGAGCAATACGGCGAGCGAAATCGAAACCAACATGCCCAGCGGTAAAGACAAGCCCACGTAAACCAGCGTGTTTTTCAGCGAAAGCCAGAAAACCGAGTCGTGCACCAGACGTCCATAGTTCCGAGCTCCGACCCAGACCGGCGGCTCCAGCACCGAAAAATCCGCGAAGCTATAATACAGCGATGCGAGCACGGGGTAGACGGTGAAAACTCCCATTCCCACCAGCCAGAGCGAACAAAACGCGAGCCCGTTCCGGAGGTTTCTCAGGTCGTTGGCCGTCATGGACGGATCTCCGGATCCTTTTCTGCGATCGCTTCCGGGTGCCTGCGCACCAAGCTCTCGCGATGGATTTTCCAGCTGTCGCTCACGCGGCGCTGCGCAAATTGGAGCGCCTCGGGCGGCGACTCCAACAGAAGCCGCACGTTTTCGAATACGCTGTTCACCTCGCGGCCATACTCCTGCCAGATGCCGATTTTCGGGCTGTGAATGGCGTTTTCGCTCTCGGCGAGCCCCCGAAACAGCCCGATGAAGGGGTGCGGGTGGGACTCGGTGAAAAAAGGGCTCCAGTGCGAGAGCGGTGAATTTTTTTCCTGCAAATAACAAACCAGCTCCATACCGCGCAGCTCTTTTTGGCTGGATGCTTCCGGGTTGTGCGAGCTCACGAATTTGATGAATTCCCAGGCTTGGTCAGGATGCTTCGAGCCTCGGGGAATCATGAGCATGTCGGCGTCGGCAACCGTAAATCGTTCGAGCCCCGGCGCGGCGGTCGGCATGGGAGCCACACCGTATTCCATGCCAGGAGCGAACTGGCGAATGAAGTTGTTCATCCAAACCCCTTGAAAGACCATAGCGATCTTGCCGTCGAAGAAGGGATTTTGCGGCGAGGCGAAGTTGCCGAACCCGCTGGTAAACGCTTTGATTCTGTCGAGCCCGTATTTTTTCGAATACCGCTCGACCCAGCGGTACGCCTCCAGATTCTCCGGGCGTTTCGCCAGCGTGATCTCCCGCCCATCCCAGAGCTGTCCTCCGAACCATTGCGCATAGGCCCAGGAAATCCACCCCGGTTCCTGGGGCAAAAATCCAAGTTCGAGGATCTCACCGGTTTTCGGATCGGTCTTGGTGAGTCGCTCGGAAAATGCGTCCAGCTCTTGTACCGTTCGCGGCGGCCGTTCCGGGTCCAGCCCGGCGGCGCGAAACATGGCCTTGTTCCAGTGCAGCGCATAGGTGGTGGGCGTGCTGGGGAGCGCCCACACTTTGCCTTGATATTCGCACATGTCGGCGTACACCGAATAATAGCGGGAAAGCCACTCCCGGGTGGTTACTCCCTCGCGTCGAATGAAATCGTCGAGCGGCAGGAGGGCGTCGTGGTCGGCAAACGAGTAAATGTTTTGAATCCACAGGCCGGCCACGTCCGGCGGATCCCCACCTGCGGTCGCCACCAGGGTTTTTTGATCCACGCGCGAGACGGACAAGTATTCGACCACGATCTTGTCCTGCGACCGATTGAACTGGTCCACCACCTTCTGCATCGCCTCGGCTTCCGCGCCGGTCCATTTTTCCCAATACGTAATGTGGACCTTGCCGTCGGACTGCTGGCAGCTGGCGAGCAGCAGAGCGACGAGCATTACGGTGATCCGAGGTAGGCGCTTCATCGCTTCCGGCACGATTTGACCAGAAACGGGACAGGATGAAAGATGTCAAGTGCGCGCAGGCGATTCGAAGGCGCTTTGATGGTAGGTAGGCGAGGATGAAGACGCGAACTCTGGGTCGAACCGGGCTGGCAGTCCCTGAGCTTGGCTTGGGAGGATATTCGTTTCGAGACCACCGGGACCGAACCGGCCAGCTGGCGGTGGTGCGGCAAGCGTTGGAGCTCGGAATAACGCTCATCGACACAGCAGCCGGTTATGGAGCCAGCGAAGAAACCATCGGGCTAGCGCTGGAAGGCGTGGCGCGCGATCGCTTTTTGCTCTCCACAAAATACTATCCCTACGGGGAGGGCGACGCGCTCGAAACCAGTCCCGGTCCCTTGAACGCTAGCGTCGAGCAGTCCCTCCGGCGCTTGAGAACCGACCACCTGGATCTTTTGCATTTGCATTGGGTCCACGGACCCGAGGACGTGGAGCAGATTATCGCCTCTCCCCTGGCTGAAGCGCTGCACCAGCTGCAAGCTAGTGGAAAGGTGCGGCACCTGGCGGTGAGCGAAGCCTCGGAGCTGGATGGCACGCACACCATGCTGGAGTACGCGCTCCCGACGGGATTTTTCGATTCGGTCATGTTGACGTTCAACGTTTTTTTGCAGACCGCGCACAACCTGTTCCAGCTCGCGCGTCAGGCAAAGGCCGGGGTGCTGGTCATGATGCCGTTGAATCAGCCCGCCGGCGGCTCCGGGCTCACCGGAACCGAAGGAGCTCGCGAGAACATCCGGAGGCTGGTGGCTGAGGGGCAGCTTCCCGAGGGCGCGCCCTATTCGGAATCCGACGTGATGGATTTCCTGACCCGCGGCACGGAGCTGAGCCTGCCACAAGCCGCAATTCGGTTCGCGCTCGACCAGCCAGACGTGCACTCGGTGCTGGTGGGCACCAGCCGTGTTGCTCATCTCGAGCAGGCTCGCGTCGCCTCCGACGCGCCGCCGCTTCCAGAGGCAACCCACCGACGGGCGGCTGAGCTCTTCGGAAGAATCAATAAGCATGTGAAGTGAGGGCGCGCGTGCCGAGGGCGGAAAGACATGTCAGGGTTAAGACTGGTGACGCGCCGCGCGAGCACAGGCATTTCCGCAGCCCGGATCCCGCTGGGATGGGCCTTGCTTGCGCTGTGGGGCTGCCAGCGCGCACAAGCCACGGAGCCCCCGCCCTTGCGGCGGAACCGCCCAAAAGCTGTTGCGAGCGCGGCTCCGCCCGCTCCTGCCGGGCTTCCACAAGCTTCCCCGAGCGCCTCCGCGACCCCCGAGAGCACGAAGGAATCTCAAGCCCAGACGGGCTGCCCGTCGGACATGGCGCGCCTGGACGCGTATTGTATCGACCGTTACGAGGCGCATCTCATCGAGCAACTGGCAGACGGCCGTGAGCTTTCGCACGCCCACTTTCA
>DASXTY010000731.1:0-1755 GCA_036505155.1 Polyangiaceae bacterium
CGCGCCGCGCTACACAAGAAGCTACTGCGCGATCTGGTGCGCCTCAGGGGACAAGTCGTGACCATCGCCCTGGTCCTCGGCTGCGGCATTGCCAGTTTCGTGGCTCTGCGTGGGGTCTTCTGGTCCCTGGAGCAGGCGCGCCTGCGTTTCTACCAGAGGCAGCGTTTCGCAGACGTGTTTGCGACTCTGGAGCGCGCTCCAGAACGACTCCACAGGGTGCTTCAGACCATTCCCGGTGTCGAGCGCATTCAAATCCGGGTCGTCGAGAAGGCCATGCTTCCTCTTGCCGACGCACCCGAGCCGATAGCGGCACGCGTGGTCTCTTTGCCCGAGGCAGAAAGTCTCAACGCAATCCAGCTACGCGAGGGGCGCCGGCCCAGCGCAGCCCACCAGGACGAAGTAGTGCTCCTCGCCGGATTTGCCGACGCTCACCATGTCAAACCGGGAGATCAACTACCCGCGATCATAAACGGCAAACTTCGCAAGCTGCGAGTCGTGGGGACTGCCGCCTCGCCGGAATACATCATGGCGGTTTCACCGGGGTCTTTCAATCCCGACCCGAATCGGCTTGCCGTGATCTGGATGACCGCAGAAGCGGTGCTCGCCTCCTTCGGCATGCGGGGCGAGTTCAACGACGTAGCGCTGGAGCTCGTACCGGGCGCATCCGAACCGGGCGCCATCGACGCCGTCGATCGCGTGCTCGCGCCCTACGGCGGACTTGGGGCTTATGGGCGCTCGCGCCAGCCCTCCCATCGGATGCTGAGCGACAAGTTGATCCAACTCCAAAGCCTGTCGACGGTGCTGCCACTGATTTTCCTGGCGGTGGCGGCGCTTTTGGTCAATGTGGTGCTGACGCGCCTGATCCAGCTCGAGCGATCGGAAATCGCCACGCTCAAAGCCATCGGATATTCCAACGCGCGCGTGGGATTGCACTATCTGGAGCTGGTGCTCGCAGTCGGGGCGCCCGGCGTCCCGCTCGGAGTAGCTCTCGGAGCGTATTTTGGCGCCCAGATGGTCAAGCTCTACACGTTCTACTTCCGGATTCCCGACCTTGCTTTTCGCCTCGATGGTCGTGACGTGCTGCTTGCGGCCAGCGTCAGCGTGTTGTCGGCAATGGCGGGCGCGCTAAGTGGCGTCTACCGCGCCGTGACGCTCCCACCGGCGGAAGCCATGCGGCCACCGTCGCCGGCGCGCTACCGGCGGGGCTTTTCCGACTGGCTTGGCGCGAGTGCGCTGGGTCCCTCGGCGCAGATGGTAGTTCGGGAGCTCGAACGACGGCCGTTGCGCGCTGTGCTTTCCGTGTTGGCGATTGCAGCGTCTACGGCACTCAGTGTGGTGGGCGGCTGGTACTACGACGGAATTTACTCACTGCTCGATACCCAGTTCCACAGGGCGATGCGTGAGGACATTCTGATTGCGTTCACCAAGCCTCGTCCCGAGCGTGCGGTTCGAGAGCTGGCTCATTTGTCAGGAGTCCGGCACGCGGAGGGACTGCGGCTGGTGCCGGTGCGGCTACGCTCGGCGCACCATTATCGAGACGTCGTGCTCTGGGGTTATCCGGACCAGAGCGAGATGCGCCAACTCAGAAACAGTCTGGGCGCGTCGGTGCCGCTCCCGGCGGATGGATTGGTACTGACCGATCTACTGGCTCGGATCCTCGACGTCGGCGTAAAGGACTCGATCGAAGTGGACTTCCTCGAGGGAAGCAGGGGAAAGCGGAATCTGGTCGTGAGCGGACTGGTCAGTGAAGCTTTC
>DASXTY010000732.1:0-3790 GCA_036505155.1 Polyangiaceae bacterium
GGTATCTTCATAACCGCGGCATCGTGGACACTTCGGGGTCGCGTGTGTGGTGTTTCATGGGCGACGGCGAAACCGACGAGCCGGAGTCGCTCGGCGCTTTGGGAGTGGCGGCGCGCGAGAACCTCGACAACTTGGTTTTCGTCGTAAACTGCAACCTGCAGCGCTTGGACGGTCCGGTGCGGGGCAATGGCAAGATCATTCAGGAGCTGGAAGCGGTTTTTCGGGGCGCCGGGTGGAACGTGATCAAAGTGATCTGGGGGCCGGAGTGGGATGAGCTCCTAGACCGGGACACCGAGGGCCTGCTGCGGCGCAAGATGAACGAAACCGTGGACGGTCAGTGGCAAAAGTACGCCACAGCGGATGGCGACTATATTCGCCGCCACTTCTTCGGAACCGATCCCAGGCTGCTGGACCTGGTGAGCCACCTTTCCGACGAGCAACTGAGAAAGCTACGGCGGGGCGGGCACAGTTACCGAAAGATGTACGCCGCTTACGACCGCGCGGTGCACACGACGGGCCGGCCCACCGCGATTTTGGCGCACACGGTCAAGGGTTGGACGCTTGGGGAAACGGTTGAGGGGAGTAACGTCACGCACCAGAAGAAGAAACTCGAGCTGGATGAGCTCAGGGCTTTTCGCGACACGCTGAAGCTTCCGGTTCCCGACGATAAGCTGCTGGAAGCGCCCTTTTACCACCCGGGGATGGACAGCCCGGAGGTGGAGTATCTGCTCGAACGACGCCGGTCTCTGGGAGGCGTGCTTCCCAAACGGCGCACCAGCGTTCAGGTAAAGCTCGAGCTACCCGGCGCCGACGCTTACGAGGAGTTTTTCCAGGGCATGAAAAAGGGCGAGGCGTCGACTACCATGGTGTTTGCGCGTCTGCTCTCGAAGCTCCTACGCGATGAGCGCATCGGTAGGCGCATCGTGCCCATCGTGCCGGATGAGGCGCGCACTTTCGGAATGGATGCCTTGTTCAGCCAGGTGGGCATTTATTCGTCGCGCGGTCAGCTGTACGAGCCGGTCGACAAAGGGAAGCTCCTTTATTACCGGGAGAGCAAAGATGGTCAGGTGCTGGAAGAGGGCATCACGGAAGCCGGTTCCATGTGCTCTTTCATTGCCGCGGCCACCTCTTATGCCACACACGGCGAGCCGATGATCCCGTTTTACATCTTTTACTCGATGTTCGGATTTCAGCGGACCGGGGACCTGATGTGGGCAGCGGGCGACAACATGGCGCGCGGCTTTTTGATGGGGGCCACCGCCGGACGCACCACCTTGAACGGCGAGGGGTTGCAACACGAAGACGGCCATAGCCACTTGCTCTTGCTGAGCGTGCCCAGCGTGGTCGCCTACGATGTTGCCTACGCTTACGAGCTCGCCGCCGTGATCCAAGACGGCCTGCGGCGAATGATCGGCGACGGGGAGAACGTCTATTATTACATCACGCTCCAAAATGAGAACTATGCGATGCCGCCCATGCCGGAAGGGGCGCGCGAAGGCATTTTGCGGGGCATGTACCGCTATCGCGAGTCGAGCCAACGGCTCAGTCACCACGTGCAGCTCTTGGGCAGCGGCTCCATCTTGAACCACGTCCTTCGCGCACAGGAAATATTGGCGGAGCGCTACGGCGTTTCTGCGGACGTGTGGAGCGTGACCAGTTACCAGCAGCTTCACCGCGATGCGCTTTCGTGCGAGCGCTACAATCGTTTGCACCCGGCTTCCGAGTCACGGGTTCCCTACATCCAAAAAGTCCTTGAGGGGGTGGAAGGGCCGTTCATCTCGGCTTCGGATTACGTGAAGTCACTCGGCGAGCTGATAGCGCGCTGGCTTCCTGGTCGTTTTGTGCCGCTCGGCACGGACGGCTTCGGGATGAGCGACACCCGCGAGGCGCTTCGCCGTCACTTCGAGGTGGACGCGGAGAACGTCGTCGTGGCCGCGCTCTACGCCTTGTCGCAGGACGGTAAGATCGCCCCCCAAGTGGTGGCTCGGGCCATCGAGGAGCTGGGCATTGACCAAGAAAAAGTGGAGCCGATGTCGGTCTAGGTCGCACCCATCCACCGGCGGCTCAATCCACTTCTTGGATATCGGGGTGGTCCAGGTCGCGCCCGATTTCGACCCGAGTGGCGCCGTTTTCGTTTCGAATCGAGATGTCCCACTTCTGCATAGTCCCCGCGCCGATCAGAAGCTCTTGAGACAAATTGGGCGAGACCAGGGCCTCGTCCTGGATCCTTCGATCGCCTACCGAAACGATGAGAATTGTTCCCCCGATGATGTCCAGAGTGCCGCCCTGGGCAGCGGTTCGCATGTGTAAGGGCGCAGGCCTCCGCAGGATCGCGGAGCCCTCGGGCAAACAGTCCTCCCTGATGATGGTGGGGTGCGCGCCGGTGTCGAATAGTGCTCGGACGTGACCATGGCGCGCGTCCAGCGTCTCGATGAGAACCTCGAGGATGGGCTTGCTCACGCTCGGAGCGTAGCCCTGAAGGGGCCGGTCGGCGAAAAGAAAGGGGCTTCTTCAGGGCAAGGTCTCGTGATAGGATGCGTCACTATGGGAAGTCTTGCGCTTTTCAGGCTACGCCCTGCTTTCTTGGTCGGCCTGCTGGTTGGAGCGTGCGGAGGAGCGGCGGTGCTTCCGCCGTCCGCACCGAGCCCGCTCTTGTCAAAGGAGCTGCCCGCGTTCCACCGCCCCACCATCGACGGCAGGGGATTCGACACCGTTTTGCTCCGAGGAAAGCCGGTGGTGGTGAAGTTTTTTGCGCAGTATTGCGAGCCTTGCAAGAAAACGTTACCGGCCGCCGAGCGGTTGCACCGCGATAATCCGGACGTCACCTTCGTGGGCATCGATGTGGACGACTATTCCACGACGGCAATGAAAATGACGTCCGCCTACGGGCTCACATTTCCGGTGATCCACGACACGGGTCAGGTGCTAAAGGGCCGCTTCCGGGTGGCGGACTTGCCGGTCACGTTCGTCGCGGACCGCCAGGGCGTCGTTCGCTGGATTGGCGGCCCGGGTCAGACAGAGCGCGATCTGGAACAAGCGCTGGGCGCTGTTTCGGCGCAATAACGTCCCGCCCGCCCACCGTCTTATTCCTTCGGGCCCGGCCGCGCTCGAAAGCGTTCCGCTTCCCGCTTGGCCATCCAGTTACAGATGTCCCACAGGTCGGCGACCGGCACGTTCGTGTACGGCAGCGTGTGCATGTACGAGGGCGGGCCAAATTCGGGCGTCAGCGTGCTCACCGCGACGCCGCGCGCCTGCTGGCTATTCCAGATCATGTCCCACCATCGCTCGTGCGCCTCGAGGTAGCCGCGATATTCGGGGGCCCGCGGGTCGGGAACCTGCGGACCTTCTTCGTAGCCGACGCGACCGTGTATGTGCATGGCGTGCCGGGCGCAAAGCTCCAGGATTTCCTTTTCGTCATCCAGCAGTCGCTCGGCGACACACACCCAGTGGCTGTAGTCACAGGTGAGCTTGAGCTCGGGAAACTCCTGGATAATATCGCGGGTTACCCACGGATTGAAGAACACTCTTCCGCGGTGCGTCTCGTGAGCGATCGGCACTCCGGCACGGCTTTCGATCTTTAGCGCGCCTTCGTAAAAGCGCTTTGCTTGGTCCTGATTCCAGCGGTCGGAACCGCTGTGAGCGTTGATGAACAGCGGGGCAAGCTGCCGTTGCCACTCGACCTGCTCTTCCAGCGAACGCAAATGCTCGTCGGCGTTCGAGCCACCGGTAAAGGCCATGAGGACCAGGTCCAGTCCCAGCTCGCTGAGTTGCTTCTTGAGCGCCGGTCCTC
>DASXTY010000733.1:0-4002 GCA_036505155.1 Polyangiaceae bacterium
AAGTCCGGGCACTTCTTGCCTTGTGAAACACAGGTGGTGCCGCCGCAGTCCTGATCGGTCTCGATGCCGTTCTTCACGCCGTCCGAGCAGGTCGGCACCTGACAAGTGCCGAAGGGGCCCGAAGCAGCCGTGCAGCCCGGAGCGGCGCTGCAAACCCCGCTCACGCAGTCAGCGCCAGTGCAGCAGTTTTTCGTGTCCGCGCACGTCGCCCCGCAGCAGCCGCCGCAGTTGCAATCCGTCTCGCAGGCGTCTTTCGGGCAGGCGTTCGCGCAGGTATTCACCGAAACGCAGATCCCTCCCGCGCAGTTGCCGCTGGTGCAATCGCCGCCTCCGGAGCACTTCTTCCCGTTCGCGCACTTCTTGCCTGGGGCACAACTGCCGCCGCAGTCCACATCGGTTTCCAGGGGATTCTGGACGCCATCGGTGCAGAGCGGCGCCTGACACCAACAGGGCGTCGAGCTGCAGTTGTTACCGAGGCTGTTGGTCCCTGGGTTGCACACTTTATCGATGCAGTCGGAGCCCAGCGCACAAGCTTTGTTGTATGCGCAGCGCGGACAGTTGTTCGACCCGCCGCAGTCGGTATCCGTTTCGTTTTGGTTCTTCACCGTGTCGGAGCAAGTGGGCGGCTGGCAGATGCACGGCGGTGTCGGGCATGCGTTCATCACGCCGCACGCGCCGCTTGAGCAATCGCCTCCGCAATTGCAGGTGCGGGACACATCGCAGCGAGGGCAGGGCCCGTCGGCGGCAAGGCAAGTGGTGAACCCCCCGCCGCAGTCGATATCGGATTCAGCGCCGTTTTTGGTCACATCCTGGCAGGTCGGTAGCTGGCAAATGCCGCTTCGGCACACGCCGCTCTGGCAGTCGCTCGAAGCGAGGCACATAGAACCGTCGGCGCACTTCTTGTTGTCGGAAGCGACGCAACTGCCCCCGCAGTCCGTATCCGTCTCGGTACCGTTCTTTTTACTGTCTCCGCAGGTCGGCGCCTGGCAGGAGAGGCTTGGGCCCGGAACCGCGAGGCACACCTGACTCTCGCAATCGGCGGAGTTTACGCACGCTCCGCCGGCCGGACAGCCGGGGCACTGGCCTCCACCGCCGCAATCGACGGCAGTTTCGGTGCCGTTCTGGATCCCGTCGCTGCAGCTCGGCGCCTCGCAGATCATCGCCGTGCACACCTTGCTCGCGCAGTCGGTCGGTGCGGCGCACGCCCCGCCCGCGGGGCAGCCGGCGCAGTCCGGGCCGCCACAGTCCTGGTCGGACTCGCCGCCATTTTTGACTCCGTCATTGCAGTGGGCGGCTTGACATACGGCGTTCGTGCACACTCCGTTTTGGCAGTCGCGGGCTCCGTCTGCGCATCCGCCGCCCATCGGGCATTTCGGGCACGTTCCACCGCCACAATCGACGCCCGTTTCGGCACCGTTTTTGGTGCCGTCGGTACAGCTTGCCGTCTGGCACATTCCATTACAAACCCCGCTCAGGCAGTCGCCCGCGTCGGTACAGGGTGAGCCCGCGGCGCAAAGCGCGCAGGGTCCCGCGCAGTCCACAAATTTCTCCCCCTGATTCTGGATCCCGTCGCTGCAGGTCGCCGCCACGCACACGCCGCCCCCGGAGCAACTCAAGCTTTCGCAGTCGCTCCCCATACTGCAGCTCGAACCCACCGCACACTTCGGGCAGGTATCCCCTCCACAGTCCTTGTCGCTCTCGGTGCCGTTCTTCGAATTGTCGGTGCAACTCGGCGCCGCGCAGGAGCCGCTCTTGCAAACATTGCTGAGGCAGTCGCTCGCAACACTGCACTTCTTGTTGTTGGCGCACTTGTCCGGGCAGTTACCCCCGCAGTCCACGTCGGTCTCCATGCCGTCCTGAACCGCGTTCGAGCAGGCCTCAGCGCGGGCATCCAAAGAGGTGTCAAGCCCAGCGTAGTTACCCGAAGAGCAATCCGTGCTCAGCGCGGCACCGACCAGTGCCGCTCCGAGGACTGCCAGCCACCGTTTACCCAAGCCAATCCAAGAATTCATTCGTTTCACCGGCTGCGACCTGCCGCACATCGTGGGCGGCTCTCGAGGATTCTTTCAATCTACCAGCTCAATCAACTCCCGACGAGCGAGACCGGCAGGCTCAAAACCAAGCCTGCCCCGCTTTTTGCCGAAAATCCGCGTTCCCACGTTATCTCATCTCGGGGACTGCAATCCGCCCAGCGATTTTCGAGCGCATCGCGAAGTCAAAGGCGGGCTCGGGCAGCGCTGGTTAGCGAGCACGAAAGATGTAGGATTTACTGCTAGGCTACTCGACCCAGTGACGGACTTCATGCGATGGATCACTCGAGGCGTGGTTTCGATGCTGCTCGTCGAGGGCGTCGCCTGCGGCGGAACGGCGGGCACGTCCGGAGCTACCGGTACCGGCGGGGCCGCGGGCAGCTCGAGTGACTGGCGCCAACGATGTCAGAAGGTGGTCGACCAGAATGCGCTTTGCGCCAAAAGCAGCCGGGACAGCGTCGCGGTGGAAAGTTGTGTAGCAACGCAGTCCTGCGTTCCCGCTGTTTGGTCAGCCAATGTGGTGGACGCGAGCATGACTTGTCTCGCAGTGCTTGCGTGCAATCACCCGGACGACGAGTGTATCTCCGCGACCGCTTCACAACAGACGCCGACCAAACAAGCTTTGTTTACAGCGTGTCAGACCAAGGCCACGGCGTGTCCAAGTTTTACCGGTTGCCTGGAGACTCTGTTTTTGGTTTCGGATGAATTGGCTCTCACGCTGAGGGCTTGTCTGGAGCAAGCGTGCGACGCCGCGGCCAGCTGCATGCTGAACGAGTATCTGAGGGCGCTGACGGCAGCGGGCTGCGCTGGAGAGCTCCCCTTTGGGGGCTGAGCTCCTGGAGCTCTCAGCGCGGGCACCACACGGTGCAACTGCTCTCTCTGCACCAAGGCACGAGCTTGGTTGGTCTTCGCGAAGGGTGCCGAACGCTTTCGTCTGATCGCGGGAGCGGACACCATGACCGAATATCGATGGACGCCCCCGGGCAAGCCCCATCCCTTCCGGACCTTCGCCTTCGGCCGGACGTGTGCGGCTCTTGTGAAGAGCACCCACGTCGAAGAGTGCGGCGCTCGACCGGTGGTTCAGCGCTCAGAATCGTGCAACTGTGCGAAGCCAAGGCGTTGCATGCGTAAGAAATCCGAGTCAAGCGACCACAGATTGGCGCCCCAGTCGTCCGCGATGCCCGCTATCATGAGGTCGGCAACGCCGAAACGTTCACCGCTGCGCATGCCACGTTCAATCCAGCCCTCGAGCTTGGACCAAGTCGTCTCCGACGGGAACAACACGGGAAGCGCGGAGAAAAGGCGGCGAAGGCGCGCCCAGTCCTTTCGTGAGGCACCCGACAGCAACTCGAGCCGTACTGGCGCGCCCAGAGCAACCTCGCCTTCGTCGAGCAAACGCCGGAGCTCTACGATCAGTTCCGTATCGCGCCCGCGAAAGAACTCCACCCAGACCGACGAATCGACAACAACCACAGACTAACTCCGAGTGGTCCTGCGACGCGGTCGCCCACCGCCTGCCTTAGGAGCGCCTGATGTCGTCAGGTCACGCTTTGACCAGCTGGCCGTCGGGCGGCGGCGCGAGCGTCCTACGTCGAGCTCGAGCTTTATTGCCCCGGCAAGCGCCTTCAGTTCGTCGATGCGACGCCGACGGACGAGCTCGGTGAGCGAGAGCACGATGGTGTCAGTCTTCGACTTGAAGCCGAGGAGCCTCCGCGCCTCTTCCAGGAGATCGTCCGGCAGATCGAGCGTGGTGCGCATATGATTTACAATAATTCATATGCGCACAGATGTCAAAACAGGCCAGAAAAATATGCGCCATGCGCCCCTCGGCGTTCGCCCACAGCTGGCCGGGTGTCAAAACCCGAGGCCGCTCAAGTCGAGGCAAAAGTGCGGGACGCTAACGACTCCAATCTTGGGAGAGACGTATAATTCTCCTCCTCGAATACCCACGATCAGCGCTGCGTACGGTCGC
>DASXTY010000734.1:0-1842 GCA_036505155.1 Polyangiaceae bacterium
GTTGCACCCACGGTACTGGTGGTGGACGACGAAAGGAACATTCGACGGACACTGGAGATGGTGCTTTCTGGTGAGGGCTACCGGGTGCTCGAAGCGGAGTCGGCGGAGCGCGCGCTGGAGCTGCTCAGCAGCCCTGACCAGCCAGTCGATTTGGCAATTTTCGATTTGAACTTGCCCGGGATGAGCGGGCTCGAAGCCCTGAAAACGCTGCGCTCGGAGGACACCAACCGCGAGACCCCCGTCATCGTGATCAGCGGTCACGCGACAGTCCACGATGCGGTAGATGCCATCAAGCTCGGAGCGTCTGACTTCTTCGAAAAACCGCTGAATCGCGAGCGAGTGCTGGTGAGCGTGCAGAACTGCATTCGTACCGCTCGCCTGAGCCGCACCGTCGAGCAGATGCGAGCCGAGCTCGAGGCGCGCTACGAAATGATCGGAACCAGCGCCCCGATGCAGAAACTTTTCCGCGATATCGACAAGGTGGCGCCCACCAAAGCCAACGTGCTCATCCACGGCGAAAGCGGCACCGGCAAAGAGCTGGTGAGCCGGGCCATTCACCGGCTGAGCCCCCGCAGAGACGCGCCGTTCATCAAAGTCAACTGCGCCGCCATCCCCCGCGAGCTCATTGAAAGCGAGCTCTTTGGCCACGAAAAGGGCTCGTTTACCGGTGCTCAAGCGCGGAAGCGCGGATTTTTCGAGCAAGCGCACGGGGGGACGCTGCTGCTCGACGAAATCGGCGATATGGACCTATCCGCCCAAGCCAAGGTGTTGCGAGCGCTGCAAAACGGCGAAATCGTGCGCGTCGGCTCAGAACACGTCATTCATGTCGACGTGCGCGTACTCGCGGCAACCAACCGCGATCTGGCGCGCCGAGTGGCGGATGGCATCTTCCGGGAAGACCTTTATTTCCGGCTGGACGTTTTTCCTATCCGCGTGCCCGCTCTCCGGGAGCGGCCGGAGGACATCCGATTATTGGCCGAAGCTTTGGTCTCCGGCTTTTGCAAAGACAATGGCCTTCCCCTCAAGGCCATCGATCCGGTGGTCTACCAAGCGCTGACGCGCCGGAGCTGGCCGGGCAATGTGCGTGAGCTCAAAAACGTGGTGGAACGCGCCGCTATCTTGTCCGGAGACGTCATCACCATCGCGGATCTACCCGAAGACCCCCACACCAGTCCGTTTGAGGAAGACGCCGAAGCGGAGGCGCCCCGCGAGCGCGGCAGCCGCCCGCCTGCCCAAGCGGGCGGTGAGCGAATGACATTGCGCCAATACCGAGAAGCGGCGGAGCGGAACTACATCGTTGAAACCCTGCGCGACCTGGAATGGAACATTTCCAGGGCCGCCGTAGTCCTGGGCGTGGAACGCACCAATTTGCACAAGAAGATTCGCTCCTACGAGATCAAGCGGGGCGAGGGTTGAGGCGGATCAAAAGTCGTCGTCGGCTTCGCCTAGCTCAGCCGAATAAGAAACCACCGCGGCGCCGCCGCCCACCATACCCAGTAGATTCCACGGCGGATTGACCACGCCGACCGCCGCGCTGTTGTCCACCACCACGTAATATTGCCCTTTCCGGAGCGGGATCTTCTGACGGGCTTCGGTTCCCGGTTGGACGGTCCAGCCCCGAATAGGCGGTTCCGGAGGTGGAGACAGCGGAGCCCCGAGCTGCAAACCCTCGCGCCACAAGTCGGCCGTCCCGCGATACAGCAATAAGGCGTCCACCGCCGGGCCTTCGACGCGCATTTTCAAAAACAGAGCCTGGTCCGTGTCCACCACTTCGAAGGGACCCAACATGTCGATCTGACCCAGCCTGATTTCCGTATTTTCGTTGGCGAAGACATAACGGCT
>DASXTY010000735.1:0-1735 GCA_036505155.1 Polyangiaceae bacterium
ACTTGGGAGCGGCGGCCGACTCTGAACTGAAAGATCCCAGCGCCCTTCCGGAGCCGGCGCGCTCGAGCTACTTGACGGCCGGCGGTCGATTGGGTTGGTCCTCGCCCGAGGCCTCCACGACACTGTCTTTTCACGAACAGCGGGAGCAGCAGGGGGTGACCCGTCGCAATTTCGGCCTCGATGCCCGTGCCACCGCTACCCCTGAAATTTCCGCCGGAGGAACCACCCTGGTCGACGCCGATGCTCAGCGCATTTCCGACGCGAGGTTCTGGTTCGACACCACCCCCGCGCCTCCCATGGATGTGTCGCTGGAATATTCGCACACCGAGCCGGCGTTGTTCTTGTCACGTCAATCCGTGCTCGCGGTCTTCAGTACCGCTGGTTACGACGAGGCAGGCGCCATCGCGACCTTGCGCGCCACCCGAGCGCTCATCATGGAGGGAAGTGGTTTTATCCAGGTCTACGATGGCGGTCGGCCGGGTTCGCGTGGGGAGCTGGTGGCCAGATTGGCGCCCGACCATGGCGAGAGAACTGTTGTGCGGTTTGGGTACACACGACTGCTTGCTCCGAGTAACGGATACCACTCCCTTCGTTCCTCACTCACCCGGCGCATTACACCGATTCTGATCAGCACCTTCGAGGTCTACGAGTATTTCTACGATGAGCCGATTCGCGAGTCTCGAACTTCGAGTGTATACGCCGGCTCACTCTCCCTAGAACCACGGGAGTCGCTGAAAGTCTTGTTCGGGGTGTCCGTGGCACATTCGCCCGACGCGCGCCTGGACGCAGAAACATGGTTACAGCTGTCGTACGACCTCGACTTTTCGTCGCGACGGGGTGCACCGTGACCAGCGCAAGACAAATGCTTCTTTTGATGGGCGCGCTCGTCACCTCCGTAGCTGCCGCATGCGCCGAGCAGCCGAATCCGCGCTTCCCACATTGGCTGCATCTGGCGAAGCTCGAATGCGGAGCGCCAGGCAAGTCGGATTGCCTGAGCTGCAACAGTTGTCATGCGGTGTTCGAGCGGGATCGGGCGCACAGGACTCCCGGTGAAAAGCTGTGCGCGCGTTGTCACCGCGACGACGCTCACGAGCTGCGTGCGGTGCTTTCCGCGAAGCCGGATCGGCCTTTCGGCGAAATAGCTTTCGGTCACGATCGACACCTGAGCATGCCGGCCATCCGAGGGCAGTGCGTGCAGTGCCATAAGGGTGTACTTCAGACCGGCGGCTCCGCTAGCCCACCCATGAGCGAGTGCTTCCAATGTCACGAGCACGAAGAGCAATATCAGCGCGGGCAGTGTGTGCCGTGCCACCGCCAGAGCGACGTACAGCGCTTACTTCCCCAGACATTCCTTCGACATGAAGGCCCGTTCATGCGTCGCCATGGACAATTTGCGATGCAACAAAAGCAACTGTGCCAAGCTTGTCACTCGGAAGCGTCGTGTGACTCGTGTCACGACGTAACTCAGGAGCTGACGGTTGAGAAACGCCGGCCGGATCGGATTCAATCGAGCTTTGTACACCGCGGTGATTTCATGCTGCGTCACGACATCGAAGCTCGGGCACAACCTTCCCTGTGCACGCGCTGCCATGCACCCGAGACCTGTGATGGGTGCCACGTGGCGCGGGGCGTCAGCGGGAACGTCATCAACGGGAGAAACCCGCACCCGCCGGGATGGGTGGGCACAAACCCCAATACACAGAGCTTCCATGGTCGCGAAGCGCGACGCGATATC
>DASXTY010000736.1:0-6771 GCA_036505155.1 Polyangiaceae bacterium
AAACATTTTTCCAAGTGAGCGACCGCCGGTTGTCCGATCTTGGTGAGCGCGGCTTGCGCTGCCTGGCGCGCCATATCCGGGCTGCTCAACGCCACCGCTTTGACCAGAGCGTCGAGACTTTCTGGTGCCGGAACACCACCCAGCGCCCGGAGCGCCGCGGCGAGAACTGGAGGTGCACTCTTCTGATTCAAGATCCCGACGATGCTAGTAACTGCGGTTTTGTCTTTGAGCGCTCCCAGGGCGTCCAGCGCCGCGATCTGGACCATCTCATCGTTATCGCGCAAAGCCAGCACTAACGCGCTCACTGCGCGCGCGTCTCCGAGCTCTCCGAGCGCACGCGCCGCCGCCCCGCGCACCTCGGGGCGAGCGTCTTGTACCTTTCCAATTAGGGGCACAACGCTCCGCGGATCGGCAAGCCGTGCGAGCCCCAATATCACCGCCCTTCTTACCTGGTGATCGGGATCATCCACATGGCCGAGCAACACCAACGCGGCATCCGCTTCAGTGGCCACAGCGAGCGCCCCGGCAGCCGCCATCCGCACCTGTGGATCGGGGTCGCCCAGCACTCGGCCGAGCGCTGCCACAGCGCGCGAGCCCGGACTCTGCGTCAATAGCCGCGCAGCCGCTAGCCGGATGCGACGATCGGGATCGCTGAGCCATCCGACCACCCGATCGCCAAGTCCGGGCAGGCTGAGCTCGGCGGTGGCTTCAGTAACCGCCAGACGCACCTCCGCGTCCGAGTCGGTGAGCGCTTTGGGGACCAATCGCTCCCTGGCGGCGCGGGGAAGCTTCGCGAGTCGTGCAGCCGCCCGGCGGCGCACCACAGGATCCGAGCTTCGAAGCTGAGCTTCGATCCGCTCCGCGGAGTTGGGCCACAAAAATCCGTACACCGGCGCGGCGACGAGCGTGCCCGCGACCCAAACACCGAACATGAGCGCGGCGCGCAGCCCGAGCCGGGACATAGACACTCCGAGTTTAGAGACAAGGCGAATCGACGCAAACATGACCCTGAATTGCTTCTAGCGACCGACCCGCTACGGAGCCTTGACCAGGCCCATTTCCCGGAAAGCCGCCCGCGAGGCGCGGCGCTGTGCGGGCCGCATGTATCCGTAAAATGCCACGTTTAGCAGGATGACCCTCGCCAACGCATAATATTCTATGACATCGAGGGCTATCGAAGCGGCGAGCCCAAAGATCATGGTGCCAAATCCAAACCAAGTGCGCCATTTGCGCATCAGGTCGCCGGCGTGACGCCGATAAACGTCCCCGTATCGCGGGTGAGGACTCGGCAGCTGCCCCATCTGCCCGGGCGTAAAAGGGTCGAAGCCAGCCAGGTATTTCATCTGGCACTTCGAGTAGAAACGGTACACGTTCCAGACGAGCTTCGCTAGTATTGAAGCTGGCTTTGGTTGTGTCTCCAAGTCTTCCACTTTTCGGCTCGACTCGGTGAGGCACAAATAAACGTTCTTGTAATGATCGTACATCGCAACGTGAAACGCACCGGTCACAGCGCTCACGCCGACGAGCAGCACTGTGAACAGCCCAAACCACCAGGGATCACGGTACTTATTCCACACCGACCAGGCTGCACCGCTCACCGCGCTAGTCGCCACTATTGCGTCTCCAACGCCGTCCAGCATGCGCCCAAATGCTGATGACAAGCCGCGCAAGCGCGCCAGCTGGCCGTCGGCGCAGTCAAAGACTGCCGATAGAAACAGACACAGCGCCGCCAGTTTTTGATGCACAGCAAAGCTAAAAAACAACAACACCCCCGCGCCGAGGCCGCACGCGATGGAAGCCAGCGTCACCCCATTCGGCGAAACCCGCGTGGGCAATAGCGCGCGCACCAAGACATACGCTATCGGTCGGTGCACCCAGACATCGACCGGTTCCTCGACCTCGAGGGGCTTGAGGCTCTTTCTGTAATCTTGCCAGAAGCGCAGGATTATTCCGGACCGGCTTTCAGCTGATTATACCGGGTCGGCTGCCGCAAAGTGGTCCTCGAACGGCGGCGGCGCAGAAATCCAAGTCGACGCCGGCATTTCGGGCGACCTTGAAGGCTCTCCCAAAGCGTCTCCAAAAACGCGGATCATTGCTTCGGCGCGCTCCAGCGCTAAAGGGGTATCCACATCAATCCAGCGTGCATCGCCGATGTCACAGGCGAAGAACCTACCGGCGCAGCTGAGCCTCTGCACTCCCTCACTCAACGAGCAGTCTCCGTTGTTCGATTTTAGCTGCTCGAGCTCGTGAAGTAGAGCCGGGCCAATTCGAAAGACGCCGGTGTCGATGGCGTTATAATGCTCGAGCTCCTTTGATATTCGCCGGATTCGATGGGAGGACACCAGCACCTTGGTGGCGTCTTCGAGGTCAAAACATCGTTCGATGTTGTAGTCCACAGCCAGGGCACAGGTTCCATCGGGAAGGTCGTCGGCGAGCAGCCGGTGCAACAGCTCGGGCGAATACAGATGGTCCGCCATGGTCAATACGCATTCGCGATCGATGAACGGCGCGGCTGACAGCAACGAAACCCCGTTTTTGCGCAGGTAGTCAGGGTTTTGCACCAGCTCCAACTCCAACTCCAAGCTTGGTTCGGAGAGCAACGCTTGTCGCACGCGCTCGCCCTCGAAACCCACCACAACCACCGCTTGTCGAATTCCGCCGGACTGCAGCGTCCGAAGGACGCGGACTAAAAGCGGCACTCCCTCGACCGGTTTCAGCGGCTTTGGCGTCGCGGCGCCATTGTCCAGCCGTGACCCAATTCCCGCCGCCAGTACCACCGCCCGAGCAACTCGCTGACCGCTCATTTCCAGTCTCTTTCTACCGTTTCCGAGCCCATCAGATCCTCCCTTAAAGACTGCGGCAGTTAGCATGGTCCCAAGCTGACGGGCAAATCGTTTTGCAATATTTCATATGGGTTTCAGCTCTGTCGCGCCCACACCACACCTGTCGCAACCGGGCAACACCTGCCCGGTGACGAGGCACCCGAGGAGGTCCGAAGGATGCCGCCGGAGCGGGCCGAAACTCGCTGCCGGTTATGGTGAAGTGAATCGCTAACCGGCTATCCAGCAAATTGGATGCCAGACCGGTGCGTCAGCCGGTACGCACCTCTATTTCAAAGTCCGCAAGCCCGTCAACGACGCGACTCGAATTGGATGCGCGCCCGGCGCAAGTCTTCCGGGGTGTCGATCTCGACCCAGTCCAGGTCCGAAACATCGACCGCCTCGGCGCGTAGCTCCCCTTTGGAAATGAGTTCCGAATATATGTCTTCATAATAGAGGTCTGAGCGCCCGAGCTCGACGGCGCGCGCGAGGCCTTTGAACAACCTTTCACTAGCGCGGCTCGAGAGCCGCTCGATCCCGATGCTTTCGCCGACTGCACGACTGAGGGGTATGTGCTTGCCAAAGCTCGATATCCTGTCGCCCGCTTCCACAGTGACTTTCATGGTTTCCGGGTCGAGCTTGGCGGCCCGGTTGACGGCAACTGCCAGCTCACTGCTGGAACCGTCGAGCCGTGGCAACACCCGTGCATCGAAGATCACATCTCCGTCGAGCTTAAAGAATGCCTGACCGTGAACCACCGAGCTGCACCGTGCCAACGAGACACAGTTTTGGGTGCTCGCATACCGGTCGTTGAAACACAGCGTCACCTCGATGGGTGAGCGGCGGACCGCGGCGCGCACAGCGCCCTCCTTATAGCCCGTAGCCAGCACCACGCGCTCGACTCCGTAGTCCATCAAAATACGTAAAGCGCGACCCAAAATGGTTTCTCCTCCGACCTCCAGCAGGGATTTGGGCTGATCTCGACCGAACTCGTGCAACCGCGAGCCAGTTCCGGCCACCAGGATCACTGCGGTTTTCGTGCTCACCACAAAGGCAGGGCGCCCTTGTGGCTACCATGCGTGTGCAGTAATTGCACCTCGGCACGCGCCTTGCTAGGAGCGGAAGCCATGGAAAAGCCACAGAGCATCCGAGACCCCGAAGGCCGACTGGCAGTTCTTTTGCCAGGGCTCGGCGCCGTATCGACCACCTTCATCGCAGGCTGCCTGCTGGCGAAGAAGGGGCTCGCCCGCCCGTTCGGCTCATTGACCCAAATGGGGACCATCCGGCTGGGAAAGCGCACCGATAATCGCACTCCGAAAATCTCGGACTTCGTGCCGCTCGCGCCGCTGAGTAACTTGGAGTTCGGCGCCTGGGATTTGTTTCCGGACAGCGCGTATGAAGCCGCAATGAAAGCGGAGGTACTCGAAGCGCGACACTTGGAACCGGTCAAGGCGGAGCTCGGCGCCATCCGTCCCATGCCGGCCGCCTTCCACCCCGAATACGTCAAACGCCTGCACGGCACGCACCTCAAAACCGCCGGCAGCAAGGCGGAGTTAGTGGAAGCGCTGCGCGCTGACATCAGAAACTTTATCAAAGAGCGCGGTTGCTCGCGGGCGGTCGCCGTCTGGTGCGGATCGACCGAGATTTACGTCGAGCCGAGCGAAGTGCACCAAACCTGCGCGGCGTTCGAAAAGGGCCTCATGGAAAACCATCCGGCCATCACCAATTCCATGCTCTACGCTTGGGCTTGCCTCAAAGAAGGCGTCCCGTATGCCAACGGAGCGCCGAATCTCAGCGTGGATTTTCCGGCTGCGCACGTGTTGGCCCGAGAGACGCACACCCCGATCTGCGGCAAAGACTTTAAGACCGGGCAGACCCTGATGAAAACCATTCTGGCCCCCGGCTTCAAGGCGCGTATGTTGGGACTCAATGGTTGGTTCAGCACCAATATCCTGGGCAATCGAGACGGCGAGGTGCTGGACGACCCGGATAATTTCAAGAGCAAAGAAGTCAGCAAGCTGGGCGTCCTGGAGCAGATCCTACAGCCCGCGGTAAACCCGGAGCTTTACGGGGACGTGTACCACAAAGTGCGAATCAACTATTACCCGCCGCGCGGCGACGCCAAAGAGGGCTGGGACAACATCGACATCTTCGGTTGGCTCGGATACCCGATGCAAATTAAGGTGGACTTCTTATGCCGGGATTCCATATTGGCCGCGCCGCTGGTGCTGGACCTGGCTTTGTTTCTGGACTTGTCGAAACGCGCCGGATTTCGCGGTGTCCAGGAGTGGCTCAGTTTCTATTTCAAGACCCCCATGACCGCCCAGGGTCTTTATCCAGAGCACGATATTTTCATCCAGTCGATGAAGCTAAAAAATACCCTGCGATGGATGATGGGGGAAGATCTCATCACGCATCTGGGCCACGAGTATTACGACTAGTTAAGTTAGTTTACGCCAGCCCGCCGCGTCGTCGTACGAACCAGTGTCCACCGAGCGCCAGCGCGGCCATCAGGGTCCATGCCCAAGGCGGTAGCAGCGGCGACACATGCCGTTCCGCCGTGACCTCGGTGGCTGCCGGCAGCGGCAAATCACCCACCGATTCGACGCTCACTGCGCGACCGCCGGTCGCTTTCGAAATTCGCTCAAGCCGCGCGGGGTCGGGTCGTGAATCGCTCCAGGCTTGCCCTCCTCGCTCACAGGCGAAGTCGTAGCGGGTGGGCGGGGCGGCGCCGATGCGTGCGCTCACCGTGTACCCGCCTGGCTTCAGCCGGCCCAGATCGACTTCGATGGATCCAGTCGCGTCTGCCTTGGGAGCAAATTCCAACGGTTTCGTGGTTTCCACTCCGAGTTGCTCGAGACGGAGGCGCACCGAGCCAGTAGCTCCTGCCGTCCGCACCAGTCTCAATGTTGCGGGCTCACCGGCGATACATTCACCGACGAGCTCCATCCGCGCCGCTTCGACCCGCGGGTCGCGCATCAGCCATCGCAATAGCCCGTCCCAGAGCGCGCCGTAGCCACGCCCGGCGACCGCTGCCGCCATTTGGCTGAACGCGAGAAGGTGTGTGCCGTCCACGCCCAACGCGATCGCGCGCCCGTCTCCTGCTTCGCCAAGGGCCAGAACCGGCATGGGCTCGCCGCCCGCCCGACGCTCGGGATGCTCCCAGAGCACCAGCGCGCCTTCGCGGGCCGGGCCCAGCGTGTTCGACCCCGCCATGCTGGGGAGCTGATCGCCAACCAACGCGCGTAATGCGTGCAGCACCGGCGCCTGACGCCCGCTTTCCGTGTAACGCGGTACGAACTCCACTCCATCGAAGGGCCGCTCGCGTTGATCGAGGTGTACCGGCAGCACTTGCTCGAGTTTCGTGCCCGCATAACCTCCCGCGGTGAACGAAGAAGCGCCGCCCACCATCACCAAACCCCCCCCGGCGCGCACATATCTGGCCAGGGGATCCAGGTATTTAGCGAACTTGTACTCGACGGAGTCGATATCCTGCAGCACCACAGCGTCGAAGCTTCGCAACGGCTCGCCCTGGAACAGGTCATCCACCGGAAATGGAATCAAAGCGAGGTCGGAATCGGAAGCCTGAGGGTCATCCCCCTCGGTCCGCAAGATGAAAAACGCCACCAGATCCAAAGATTCGTCGCTCTTCAGCCAGCGCCTCAGCGCGCGCGCGTCGTACGAGGGGTGCCCGGCCACATGTAGAAGCCGGATCCGATCGCGCGTCACATTGAAAGTCAGCACGCGTGTATCGTTTTCGGGAATCGTGTCGCCGGGTGGCGCCTGCATCGATACCTCCACCACGCATGGTCCTGCTCTCTCAAGAGTGACGCTGAGTTGCACGGTGGCCGTGCCCTTTTCGAATTTTGCGGTTCCCTTTGCGAGCTCGATCGGTTCTTCACCGCGCAAAAGCTCTCGCACGGTCACGTGCGCCTCGGTGCATTCGAGCCCC
>DASXTY010000737.1:0-3645 GCA_036505155.1 Polyangiaceae bacterium
CCGAGAGGGGCGCCAGTCGCCCCTACAAAAACAGGATAGTGGCCTGCCGCTGCGAAGCAGCGGGCCGCGAAGCGGCAGTCCAGCAATTCTGGAAGGAATTGCGGACTCAGGACACAAGGAGCCGTGACGGCGTCGGAAAAAAGCCGTGACGGCGGCGCCGTCTATGAATCAGGTGACGGCGGATCGAGGACCAGATGAGGAAGCATCCGGCGAAGTGTCTTCGGGCCAATGCCACGCACTCGCAAAAGATCGTTGGGCGTCCGAAAGCGCCCCAGCCGAGTGCGTAGTTGAACCATGTCCGCCGCCCGCTTCTTGCCGATGCCAGGCAACTTGGTGAGCTCGTCGGCGTTGGCGATATTGAGGATAACCTTTCCGTCAGGGGTAATGCCGCCGCCCGTGGAAGGGGGGGTGCTACCCGACGGTGGGTCCCCCGCGGGAGCAGCGCGCCCTGCTTTCGGACTTCGACTCTGCTGTGAGCTGGCGGAGCGGGACGTGGCTTGGGCGGCGGCGAGCGCTGCTGCTTCCTGCTGCAAGCCGACATGGTTTGACTGCCCTGGAGAAAGCCAAAGAGCTAGTTGGCGAGCCGGGCGCTCTACACTCTTTGCGAGCAGCACGCCGTCCTGCGAGTTCAGGACTGATGCCGCCCCTATCCCCGCGAGTGCTGTCATTCCGAACGCGACGGTGACCATCTTCAGCAAGACCGGCGCCCAGACACTGCGCTTGGCATGGCGTATCGCGCGTTGAATTCGCCCCCAAACACCGGGGCCGCCTGCGGACGGAGCTGCGAAGCAGGCGGCGGGAGCCGCAACGCGACCCCCGCCCGGAAACCCGCCAGGATGCTCCGACTCTGCAGCATCAAGCCGAGCAGCATCGGATTTGGCCCCCACCTCGAGCTCAATGCCTGCAAAGGACATCGCACATCCTCATGCGATGGCGGAAAACGAGTCCGTATCCGACTGGCCGCCGTTGGTGTGGCGAAACGCCAAGGAGGGTGAGTCGGTGCGCGGCACGTAATCTCGGATCTGAAGCTCCCCGGAGACCGGTAAGGCTTCGAGCTTCACGTTGATCGAGCCATCACTGTTCAGGAAGGCTACGCCGACCCGGTTCCAGTACTTCTTGTCGTTACGCTGTACGATGACGTAGACGACTTTCATCTTGCTTTGGTCCATGAAACGTCTCCTTTTTGGGCTGTGCGCCTCGGGCGCGTTCAGCTGGAGAAGGCTGAATGCCAGCGCCGTGCCAGCGCGAATCTCGTGTATTTCCCAGGTTGCGGGCTGCCGAAACGGCGGCGATTGCGCTGACCGCCGGCGGCGACCCGCCAGCGGAACTGCGCCCCTCGCTCTGAGCCGCGGAAATTCCGGATGTTTGCGGCGGCGGGGGTGGCGTGATAGCCCTCGTAGAGAAGGAGCACGGCCAATGTCCGAACCAAAACCAGCGCTCTCGCGGCGCCAGTTCGTCGGAAGCACCGCAGCCCTCGCAGGGGTGGGCCTGAGTGGCGCCGGATTTCTAGCGGCGGGCACCGCTCATGCGGCGCCGAAAGTCGAAGACTTCATCGCCAAGCCGCCGGCGGGGTTTCGACCCATGTCGGTGCCCGGAAAAATCGCGAAGGTGTCGGCAAAGGGCGACTTTTCTTCCTCCATGCAACCCAACGAGCTGTGGCCTCGACCCGAAGCCGCGCGGCGCCTACTCGAGCGCGCCATGATGGATTTTACCGGTGCCCCCAATCTGGTCGAAGCGATGAAGCGATTCATCCACAAGGACGACGTGGTGGCCATCAAGCCAAATGGGATCGCGGGCCAGAAGGGCGCCACCATGGCGGTCAACTATGAGCTCATTCTGCCGGTGGTCGAGGCGGTGATGGCCGTCGGGGTTCCTGCCGAAAAAATTACCGTCTACGAGCAGTTTCCGAGCTTTCTCATGGGCACGCGCGTCAATGTTCGCCGCTGGCAGCTGCCCCCGAGCGTAAAAACCGGCACCCACAATAATGCCAATCATCCTATGCCGGACGTAAAAATCTACCAGGGCATCAAGACTCGATATTGTCGTTTTTTCACGGATGCCACCGCCGTCATCGACATGACCCTGATCAAAGATCATTCGATTTGCGGCTACACCGGTACCATGAAAAATATGACGCACGGCAACATCAATAATCCCCAGGACCACCACGAGCACAACGCGAGCCCGCAAATCGCCTTGCTGTATAACCACCCGATCGTGACCAGCCGCGTGCGCCTGCACATCACGGACGGGTTCAAGATCATGTACGACGGCGGACCGCTCGACACCAAGCCGACGGCTCGGATTCCGCACGGGGCGGTGTACGTTTCCACCGACCCGGTCGCCATGGACACCATCGGCACCAAGATCGTGGAGGAACAACGCGCTGCGCACGGACTCCCCACTTTGAAACAGGCGGGCCGTGAGCCGCGTTTCATTGCAACCGCCGCTGATCTGGGGCTCGGCGTCCATAACCTGAACGCGATTCGGCTTTCATCCGTCGAAATCTGAGGCCGGTTGGAAGCGTCGGCAGGCCCCCGGCTGGGGGGCGGGTCTGGTCTCGCCCGGGGGATGCCGGCCCGGTTAGAGCGGTACATAATAGAGCAAGTGACCACCAGGGCTTCGCGCGGGATAACCATGGGTTCGAAGGGTGCCGGGGCGGCTCTGATGACGCTCGCTGCGGCTGTCGGCTGCGGCCCCAGTGTTCCCGTGCAGCCCCCGGGGGAGCCTCCGACGCCGGACTCCGTTTCCGCTCAGGAGCCGGGAGGTGACGCCCACGATCCGGACTCAGCGGCCCTGATGCGCCAGCTGAACGAGCCGTGGGGAAACCGCACAGACAAAGATGACCAGCTCGGTGTCCCGCTTCCGGACGCGCCGCAGTGGAAGCGTGTGCGCTATTGGGGGGTCGATCACTTCACCGGCTTTCGATACGGCGATGACTACCACGCGGTGGCCGTCGTGTTCGTACAGGATGTGTCGCCGGACGTGAACGCTGCGACCAGCGAAGCGTGTATGCGGCGCTTCGAGAGCTGGGGAAGGCGCGAGCTCAAGAACCGGGAAGTGAAGCTCGGCCCGATCCGAACCAAAGAAAGCTCCTGGAGGAGTAAACCCCTCGTCATCCATTCCCTGGATGGCGCATTTTTGATCGGACTTTCGCGGAAGGATTTTTCCGCTGCATGGGCCGCGTACCCGGCATATCCGCACGCGTGTTTGATCTACGGAATGGCGGTGCCGTGGAGTGAGCACGAACCGCTGGCCAAACGGGTGCGCGATCGCTGGATCGAGCAAGGATTTGTCGGGCTGAGCCCCTTCACTCCGGAGCGGCCTTATCGCAAATAGCGACGGACTCAGCACGCTACCCCGGCAACCAGTGACTCAGAGTCAACGCGACAACGTACAGGGCGAGCGCGCCGAGCCAAAGTAGGCTGCGCACCCGCATGCGCTCTTCGAAGCCCCAGTAGGGCGCTAGCGGCGGCACCAACAGCGCACAGGGCCCTCGCCAGCGCGGTCGGCGCAAAGTGAGGCCGAAGCTTAGCGCGACGTGGGAAGTCACGAATAGCGCGAACGAACCGACCAGCAAGATGATGAGGACCAGCTCCACCCAGCGAGCATACAAACTATTCGGGCTATTCTTCCACTAAGAAT
>DASXTY010000738.1:0-1593 GCA_036505155.1 Polyangiaceae bacterium
CAGCGGGTGGTGGACTTCATCCAGGGGCGCGCCCCGGTCAAAGAGGACGTGGAGACGCTGCTGAACGCCTGACGGGGGTGGGGGGTCCCTGCCCCTCGAGAGACGGGACGTGACAGCCGCCTCTCCGAGCTCCAAGCTATAGCGAATCCGCACCGGGTGACTCGCTAAGCATGGGCAAATACCGCGAGATAAAAGTTGGCGCCTTCGTGGCGGCCGGGCTGTGCGCGGTCGGCGTGGTCATGTTCATGATCGGCGAGGAGCGGCAGCTTTTCAGCAAGAAAGAAAACTACCAACTTCAATTCCAGAATGTGGACGGACTGCGACGTGGATCGACGGTGCAGATGGGTGGCTTGAACGTGGGGGCAGTCGACGACGTCAGCTATTCTCAGAACCCGAAGGACGCAACCATCTACGTGAAGGTCAGCGTCACTCGCTCGGAGAGCCAACGCATCCGAACCAACAGCGTGGGCAATATCGTGAGCAAGGGCTTGCTCGGGGACAAGGCCATCGTGATCAGCGTCGGCAGCCCGTCGCGGCCGCAGATCCCGCCGGGCGGGGTGATCCCAAGCGAAGAATCGCAGGACTTGACAGCGGTCTTGACTCGGCTTGGTAGCGTGGGCGACCACGTCGAGAAGATGGCCAAAAATCTGGAGCAGACCACCAGCGCTTTGAACAACCCAAAGCTCCATGAGGATCTCCGAAGCTCGGTCTCATCCCTCAGCAGCATCTTGCAATCGCTGGATAAGGGACAAGGTTATGCGGCCCGGTTCTTGCACGATCCCAAAGAGGCCGACCGCTTTTCCAACACCTTGGCCAATCTCGAGCGGTCTTCTGCAGAGCTCGGCGAAGTCGCTCAGCGCGTCAACGCCGTGGTCGGTCGCGTCCAGAGCGGCCCCGGCCTGGTGCATGACGTCATTTACGAGAAAGGGCCGGCACGAGCCATCGAGCAGTTCGGAGGGGCGGCCGATGAGATGAGGCTCGCGCTCAAGGGGATTCGCGAAGGCAACGGCGTCGCTCGGGGCCTACTCTACGGCGACGGCAGCTCCGCGGGGGGCAAGTCCACCGGCGAGTTGCTCAGTAATCTCACGGAGATGAGCGGTGACCTCAAGCAGATCGTTGCCGACGTCCGCGCCGGCAAAGGGACGCTGGGCGCGCTTTTGGTCGACCCGTCGGTTTACGAAGACGTGAAGCTATTGCTCGGCAACGTCCAGCGTAATCAGGCGCTTCGAGCGCTAGTGCGCTATTCGATTCGCCGCGACCAGCCGGCTCCCAAAGTGGAAGTTCGCGACCCGAAGCCGTCGGGCGCGCGGCGGCAAAACGGGGCGCTCGCCAACGGCAGCGGCGCCGGAGACTGACGACTGGTGACGGAGCCAAAAAAAGTTCCCCCAGAGGTTCGCTCGAAGCCAGACATCGCTCAGGCGGGTCTGGTGACCGATGAACCCAAGGCTCGCCGCGGACTGTACTCGCCGGTGACGCGATGGCTCGAACGTTTGGGGCGCGTAGTGGTGGTTTTTGCCGTTTTTGGGGTAGCGACTTACTTCGCGCTGGAGTTTGGGACCGGCAGCTTATGGCGAGGGCTGGAAGTTGCGCAAG
>DASXTY010000739.1:0-2750 GCA_036505155.1 Polyangiaceae bacterium
CACCGATATGATCGAGTTCTGTAGCCGCGAAGTGCCCCGATGGAATACGGTTTCCATCAGCGGGTATCACATGCGGGAGGCGGGCGCGACCGCAGCCCAGGAGCTCGCATTCACCCTGGCCGATGGGCTTGCATACGTCGATTGGTGCGTGCGGCGCGGCATGCAAGTGGACGATTTCGCGCCGCGTCTCAGCTTCTTTTTCGACGTTCACAACGACTTTTTCGAGGAAATAGCCAAGTTTCGAGCCGCTCGGCGGTTGTGGGCGCGTTTCATCAAAGAGCGCTTCGGGGCGCGGCTCCAAGAGAGCATGAAGCTCCGGACGCATGCGCAGACCGCGGGCGTATCCCTGACGGCTCAGCAGCCCTACAACAACGTGGCCAGAGTCGCCCTTCAAGCGCTGGCAGCGGTGTTGGGCGGGACACAATCTTTGCACACGAATTCCTTCGACGAAACCTATGCGCTTCCCACTGAAGAATCCGTTACCATTGCGCTTCGCACACAGCAAATCCTGGCGCATGAATCCGGCGTAGCCAATACCATCGACCCCCTGGCAGGGAGCTATTATGTCGAGTGGCTCACTAACCATCTCGCAGAACAAGCGCTCGAGTACATTCGCAGGATTGACGAGCTCGGCGGAATGGTGGCGGCTGTCGAAAAGGGCTACCCGCAGCGCGAGATTTCGCAATCCGCCTATGAGTTCGAGCGCTTGCTCAATAGCGGCGATCGGGTAATGGTCGGCGTCAATCGCTACGCGCAGAACGAAGAGCAATCGATACCGCTGCTCCGCGTGGATGAGCAGACGCAGAAAACGCAGATTTTGAACCTCTCTCGAGTCAAAGCCGAGCGCAACAAGACCCAAGTCCAAAAGGCCTTAGAGGAAGTGCGCACGGCTGCCCAAAGCGAAAGGAATCTCATGCCATCCGTCATCGGTGCGGCGAAGGCTTATTGCACTCTCCAGGAGATCTGCGACGCGTTGCGCTCCGTTTTCGGGAGCTATACCGACCCCGGGGAATTCTGAGAGTCCCGCCTTATTCGACGGGCTCCGGATCGTCGTTCGGGTCGGTGAGCGCAGGAAATTGCTCACTTCGTGGCCTGCGTGAGCCCGCGCTCAGGGGCCCCTCAGCGGGATTTTGCTCGCCGGTTTTTCGCGCCCAGTCTGCCAGCCGCTCGGGGCCGCCGTCCGGTGAGCCCACCTGGCTGGGTCGGCCGGGGCCGAGGATTCGTTCCACCTCCTCTGAAAGGCTTTGCCGTACGCGCGGTCGCGACGGTCGCGGCAAGCTCTCCGGAGGCGTTTCCTCCGGCGGCTCCGACACGCTCATCCGGTAGCGGGCCGTGATCACCGCCCGGTCACCCCTGAGCTCGCTGTCCAACCTCAGCTGTTCGCGCCCGGTCCCCAACGCGTACCGATCCGCTGCTTGCAGTGCGCCGACCACCAGATGCCGCAAGAGCCGAGCCGCGCGGGAGCGCCCTGGCACACCGACGGTCAGAGAAAACCCGGCTTCCGTTTTCGAGAGCTCGAACAATAATTGGGCCCCCACGAACGGGCGTTCCAGAACGGTCCGCATTCGCGCCACTGTTCCCATGAGATCGCGTACCCGCACGATTCCCGGGTCGTGAGACAGGGTGTGTGAGGTGAGCTCAACCGCAGCCTGCTCCAATACTCGACCGGAACCATCGCCCACCAGACTGTCGAACGCGAGCAAAAGCTCCTCGCCATCGTCGAGCGAGAGCGTGTCGACGGGACTGCAGGCCCGCACGCTTTCCAGCGACACTCGCGCCAGCAGTCGACTCGGCAAACGCTCTGCCAGTCGATCGGTGACCGCCACGCCACGGTCGCGCTCGATGGCATCGAGCACGTCTCGCACAAACCACGTCCGGAGCCGAGCGGTCAACCCAGCTTGAATATACCGTGCCGTGACCGAAGCGCTACCGGTCCGACCCGCCCACGTTCGCGCACATCGACCTACGGTGCCTCGATTCGGTCCAGAGCGGACAGCAGGTCGCGCTGCAAATCCTGCGTTTCTTCGATCCCGACCGAGAGCCGGATGAGCGCCGGGTCGAGCCCGAGGCTGTCGAGCTCTTGGTCCGAGAGCTCGAAATAACTCATGATCGCCGGCTGTTCGATGAGCGATTCGACGCCACCCAGTGAGGGGGCGATGAAAGGAAGCTTGCACCCGTCCACCACCCGGGACGCCGCCTGGCGGCCGCCCCGCACGATGAAACTCACGACGCCCCCGTAGCCACGCATTTGCCGGCGGGCAATCTCATGCGAGGGGTGGCTTTCCAGACCCGGATAAAACACCCGCGTGACCGCCGGGTGTTTCTCCAGAGCTTGGGACAGCTCGAGCGCGCTCGCGTTCTGACGTGACACTCTCAGACCCAGGGTCTTGAGGCCTCGAGAGATGAGAAACGCCGCGTGCGGGTCCAGCACGGCGCCAGTGACGTCACGCAGGTCTCTCAAGAGCGAGATCAAATGGCTCGGCCCCACCACCACACCGCCCAACACATCGTTGTGGCCGCTCAAATATTTGGTTGCGCTGTGCACTACCAGGTCGACGCCCAGGCTGATTGGACGGCAATTGATGGGCGTTGCAAAGGTGGAATCGAGCAAGGTACGGATGCGCCCCTTGGCTCGCACGATCTCGGAGAGACGCTGTAGATCCAGGCAATACAGGTACGGATTGGTGGGCGACTCGCTGATGACCAGCTTGGTATTTTCGCGCAGCTCGGCCGACAGTCCCTCGAGGTCG
>DASXTY010000740.1:0-9310 GCA_036505155.1 Polyangiaceae bacterium
GTCCTGGGGCGGGGGGGGCCGCGAAATTTTGCTTTCCGAAGGACTTGGTTATCATGCGGCCGGTCGTGGCCAACCATTGCAAGACCCATCCAAAACTGCCTTGGCTCGTCAGTGTGGCGGTGACTGCCGGCACTCTGAGCCTGGCCGATGCTCGGGCCAGTAACAAGTTTTTGGAGATCCCGCCGGAGAAACAAGCGCAGGACTCGCCCGCTTATCATTATGCAAACATGAGCGATCAGCAGGTGCTGAGCGAGCTCGCAAGACGAGGCATCGCCTTCGAGCGCGCCACACCGCCAATGCCGGGGGTGCGCCTTCCGATTCGCCTGACGGCGCCGCTTCACGGAGTGACCATCCACTCGTCCTTGCCCGAGGATCAGTGGCGGTCAACGCCGTTCGACATCCTAGATGGCCGGCTCGCGCTGGCGCTCTACGACTTCACGCGCATTCTCGCTCAACACGACGTCGTGGAGCTCGTGCATTTCACCATTTATCGCCCGGCCCCGGTTGTACCCATCGATCCCAACGTGCCGCAGACCAGACACCCCGGCGGCATGGCGATCGATGTGGGGGCGCTCAGGAAGAAAAACGGTGATTGGCTGGCGGTTGGTTCTCATTGGTCCGCGCGCATCGGGGCCAAGACTTGCGGCGACGGAGGCAGGTCACTGCAAGATCGCCATGGGCGGGAACTCCTCAGCATCGTGTGTGAAACTGCCGACCAGCGCATCTTCCATTACATGCTGACGCCCCATTTTGACCCGGCCCACTCCGACCACTTACACCTGGAAATCAAGCCGGGCGTGAGGTGGTTTCTCATCAACTGAGCGCCAAGCTAGTGCTGCGTTTCGCTTGAAATGAGGGATTGCATGAGAGCAGCACTAGGAAAATCCGCGGGAGCGGATTTTCGCGGGGGAGAATGCGAGCGAAGCGAGCAGAGGGGGCGCGCGGCGCCCCCTACGAAGGGTCTAGTGCCGCGTTGCGCGGCGAAGCCGCGCGTGCAAAGCACCCCTCGTTTCGATGGAAACGCGGCACTAGTGCTGCGCGCAGAATCCACCCTTGTCGGGCGCGAAGCGCGGTCATGGCTCGAGCGGCAGTCTAACGCTGAGCGTTTTGCGCGCGGTTCAGGCTTCTCTACGAGCCGGCCCGTTGACAACCCCAGTTCGCACGGGAAAATCCGCTATATAGTCTGCCGGACTGCCGCATGCCGAGTTTGAGCTCGACGATTGTCAAAAACAGGCTCGCCTCCGTGCGTGACGTCGAAGAGGCATTGTCGCGTCAGGTGTTGTACGGCGGCGATCTCGCCACCAACCTCTTGGAGCTCGCCTCGGTGAGCGAGTCCCAGCTCACCGAGCTCTTGGCGGAAAACTATGGACTCGAACGAGCGCCCATCGGAGAGCTTCCTCGAGCCGACGAGCAGGTACGAAATCGAGTGCCGCCGGACCTCGCGCTCCGGCATTCGTTTTACCCGCTCGCGGAGATGGGGCAACTACTTCAGATTGCCGTAAGCGAGCCGCTGCCCGCAGAGGTGGAGCAGGACCTCGGTTTCGCTCTGGGGTTTACCATCGCCCAACGGATTGCGCCCCTGGTCAGAATCCGTCAGGCGTTGGCGCGCGACTACCGGTTACCCCTGGACCAGCGCACGGTGCGCCTGATCGCGAAGCTCGAAGGGCTTCCCGATCCGAATCCGAGCTCCGCGCCCGGAGCGCGCGCCGGTGAAACCAACTTACAATCCTTGCCGCGGCCGCCGAGTCTGCCGGCGACAGGCCCGAAACCCTCCGCCGTCTTGGAGCTGACTCCGCTCGCGCCTGCGCTGGATGCGCGCACTCCGGTTGCGGCGATTTCAACCGAACATTTGTCGAGCGCCGGCCCTTCAAAGGAACCGGAGTCGCACGGGTCACCCGTGCCGAGCCGCCGCCCGCGCCGCCTTGGCCCGTACACCCCGGCGATGGCCGAGCGGGATCTACTTCAGGCGAAAAACCGCGACGACGTCTTGCATGCGTTTTTCGATTTCAGCTCCCAATATTTTGAATACACGGTTCTGTTTGCCATTCACGGTGACATCGCCGAAGGTCGAGATGCGTCGGGGCCCGGCGCTCACCGAACGCGTATCGTCGGCATTGGGATTCCGCTAGAGCTGCCCAGCGCGCTGGCCACCGCGCGAAACACCGGTACGTGGCAGCTCGCTCGCTTGTCGGAGACCGGGCTCGACGCTGCCCTGGCCAAGGACTTGGAGCGACCCGCGGGCCCGGCGGTTCTGCTTTTGCCCGTGAGCGTCCGCAACCGCTGCGTGTTGATTCTTTACGGAGACCACGGCGCGCACGATGTTGAGCTGTCGGCGGTGGGCGAGCTCATTTCTTTGGCGCCGCTGGTTGCAGCAGCCCTTGAAAGGCTGATCTTGATGCGCAAGCGCGGAGAACCGGGAGTGAGGACGAGCGGGTTTCCCGAGCAACTTCAGGATCGAATCCTGCGGCGCCGGACGTCCCGACCAAGCCCAGAGCAGCGTGCTGCTGCACTGGCGAGTGCTCTGGATCTGTCGCACACTCAGCGGCCTCACGCGTTGCCGTCAGCGGCTGACAGCTCCCCAGAGCTGATGCAGGCTCTGCGTGCGCCGCGCGCGCCGGTGCTGCCTCGGGACTCTGCGCCGCCTGTGGGACCGCCACCACCCGCGCCGCCACCAGAGCCGCTAGCGCCGCCGCTCCCCGGAAGCTCCGTCGTGGTCCGGCGCATCACGCCGGTCGGGATCGGCTCGAGTCACCCGCCTCCCGCACAGCCCGCCGCAGTCGCCCCGGTGATTGAGCCAGTTCCCGAACCCCTTCCGCCATCACAGCCGGCTCCCTTCCCGCTCACGCGGCGCGGTGCTTCCCGCGAGGCCGAGGGGCTGGACCTAGGTTGGGAAGAGCCGGTGGTGGAGCGGCCGGGAGAAGCAGCCTTCGAGCTCGTCGAATCAAGCCTGGAGGCCGTGGACATCGATAGCGGTATGCGCCCGACCCGACCACTCGGTACGGGCGTGCCTCACCTCGAGCTGGTGGCGGAGGAGGACGCAGCTCCTGACTGGGAGGAACCGGAAGTCACGGTCGAGGAGCCGGCCGAAGCCGCTCCCGTAGCAAGGCGCAGCGAGGTGCCGCTCGCTCCTGCATCGCGGTCAGTCGTGCTTCCGGCGCACCGCCCGAAGCCGGGTCACGAATCCTCGGAAGAGCTTCCTTCTATAATTGTCGATGCCGCAGGCGATTGCCGTGCGCTGGTCGACCGGCTGCTCCGGGGAGATGAGCTGGCCGTACAAGAGCTGGTTGAAATCGGCGAGCCCGCCGCAAACGCCTTGGCAGGAGAATTTCCCGGTCCGACCACCGAGCTCCGGAGAGGGGTGGGGGATGGCCCTTCGAAAGCATCCGAATGCGGCCCGGTATTGCGCACGCTGGCGAAGCTCGGGCAAATAGCGGTCCCGTTCGTGGTGGTGCGCACGGCGGACACCAACCCCGAAATACGCGCCTGGGCCACGCGCCTTCTCGGCGAAATGCCCAGCGAAGAGTCGGCGCGCGCAGTGGCGCGTCGAATGACGGACTCCGAACCGCGAGTGAGTCAGGCGGCCCGTGCCGCGGGGCGGATGTTGCAGTCGGACGCGAATGCTCGCGCCGCGTTACGCCACGAGCTGGCAGAAACGGCGAGAGATAATACCAAGCCCGTGTCCATTCGCTTGGCCGCGTTAGAAGCAACCGAACAAGTGCGAGACCCGCACTCAATACCCGACTTGGTTCGCTTGCTCGACGCAGAACGCGCTATTTCGGATCGCGCGCACGGGGCGCTGGTGGTGCTGACGCGCCAGGACTTCGGCCGCGACAAAGTCGAGTGGATGCGCTGGTGGGATGGGAGTGCGGACAAGCACCGAATCGAGTGGCTCATTGATGCGCTGATGCACGACTCGTCCGACATTCGCAGGGAAGCTGGCGACGAGCTCAAGAATCTGACCCGCGAGTACTTCGGCTATTATGACGATTTGCCCAAAAAAGAGCGGGCGCGCGCACAGTCTCGCTATCGCGAGTGGTGGGAAGCCAAAGGCAAGGCGCGCTTCCGCTGACCTGGAAAAATTGCGGGCACGGCAAGCTTACGAGAAAAGAAAGAAATGAGGACACCCCCTAGACACGCCGGGGACGGGTGTGGCAAGTAACCTTGCCGATGTCCGAGCCCGACTCCCAGCAGAACGCCGCGATCCACGCTGCCAATCAGGCTCTTTCCGGTCGCCGACGCCGCCGGGCGGGGCACCTCGCGTCCATCGACCTGCGCTTTTTCACGCCAAAAACGGGGCCGTGGGAAGTTCTGGCAATGGTTTCGCTCGCCGTCACCTCCATCTTGTTGGTTCTAGGCATTTGGTCGCTCTGAGCTCCGGCCCATGAGGTAACGGACGTGTCGGCAGAGCCCTATCCAGGCGACCCGCCGGTCAATGCCGCGCTGGCTCGAGCTCTGAAGCTGACCGACCAGGAATACGAGCTTTTGTTGCATGGCCTCGGGAGGACGCCAACTTACGCAGAGCTGGGCGTTGCGAGCGTCATGTGGAGCGAGCACTGCTCGTACAAGAGCTCACGCGTGCACCTAAGGCGCCTTCCCACCCAAGGCTCGCGCGTGATTCAGGGCCCGGGGGAAAACGCAGGGGTGGTCGACATCGGTGATGGTTTTGCTGCCGTATTCAAAATGGAATCGCACAACCACCCTTCTTATATCGAGCCCTACCAGGGTGCGGCTACCGGCGTAGGGGGAATCCTGCGTGATGTCTTTACCATGGGTGCGCGCCCGATCGCCTCGCTCAACTCCTTGCGCTTCGGAAGCACTGAGAAACCGAGAACCGCGCGACTGCTGCGCGGCGTCGTGGCGGGCATTGCCGGCTACGGCAACTGCGTCGGAGTGCCCACGGTGGGTGGCGAGTTGCAATTCGACCAGAGCTACGATGGCAATATTGTCGTCAACGCATTCGTTTGTGGGGTAGCGCCCAGCGACCGCATTTTTTACGGGCGTGCGACACGCCCACAAAGCGCACTATTTTATTTGGGCGCCAAGACCGGCCGAGACGGGATCCACGGAGCGACCATGGCCAGCGGCGAGTTCACCAGTGAGGGGCCAAGCCAGCGGCCGACGGTCCAGGTGGGCGACCCGTTCCTGGGCAAGCTTCTCATCGAAACGTGTCTCGAAATTTTCTCGGAACAGCTCCTGGAGGGAATTCAAGACATGGGTGCGGCGGGACTAACTTCGTCTTCGGTGGAGATGGCGAGCCGGGGCGGCACCGGCGTGGAGCTGGACCTGGACCAGGTTCCGCGGCGCGCGCGAGGCATGACTCCATACGAGCTTTTGTTGAGTGAGTCGCAAGAGCGCATGCTGCTGGTGGTCAAGCCCGGCTGCGAGCAGCGTTTGCGTGAGATCTGTGACAAGTGGGACATCGATGCAGCGCGGATCGGTCAGGTCACCGACACCGGTCGGTGGGTAGTTTACGCCACGCCCGGCACTGATTTTGTTGGCGGGTCACCGCCTCCCGACGGAAGACTTGCGGTGTGCGACATGCCGGTCGGGTTGCTGACAGAGAAGGGGCCGGTCTACGACCGCCCACGGACTTCGAATCCCGCGCTCCCCGAGCTTTGGGGATTTGATGAGGCCAGCGTTTCCCACCCGGAAAGCTGGACGGACGCGCTGCTCGACTTGCTGGGGTCGCCCAACATCGGTTCTCGAAGATGGGTTTGGCGTCAATACGACCATATCGTGCGCGGAGGCACCGGGGTGCGGCCAGGCTCGGACGCGGCCGTTGTGCGCGTGCCCTGCGAGCGGGACGGGCTCAAAGTGTACAAACATTTGGCGTTCGCTTGTGACGGCAATGGCCGCTTGGTCGAGCTGGATCCGTTCCAAGGCGCCGCCATTGCCGTTGCGGAGGCGTGCCGCAATGTGTGCTGCGCGGGAGGGCGTCCGCTCGGCATCACCGACTGCTTGAATTTCGGAAACCCCGAAAACCCAGTGGTCATGGAGCAATTCTCGCGCGCCGTGGACGGCATCGCTGCGGCGTGCGGAGCGTTGGGCGTTCCGGTGGTGAGCGGAAACGTAAGCTTATACAACGAGACCAGTCAGCGATCCATTCTCCCTACGCCCGCGGTGGCGGTGGTCGCGCTGGTGCGAGACGAACGGGCCATCGTGACCTCCTGGTTCAAGGGCACGGATGAGGTCATCATGCTGCTGGGCGAGGCAACCGGCAGCGGGCTAGGGGGTTCCGAATATTTGCTGCGCCGCACCGGGCGAATCCAAGGCGCCCCGCCGAAGATCGATCTAGAACTCGAGGCCCGGTTACAAGCACTGATGGTCGATCTGGCGGAAGCGGGTGTGGTGCAAGGCGCGCACGACGTGTCGGACGGCGGCCTGTTGGTCGCGCTAGCGGAGAGCTGCTCGGGAACCGATGACCCACATGACATGGTGGGCGCCAGCATCCAGCTCGAAACCATCGGAGATAGGGAGTTGTTTGGCGAGTCGCCTTCGCGAATTATCGTTTCGACCAAGCCAGACGATGTGCCAACGGTGCAAGCGGCGTGTCGCGCCGTCGGGGTTCCTTGTGTGCGCTTGGGGCAAACGCGGAGTCTCAGGCTGGTGGTCGCGTCCGGCGAGCGTATCGTCGTCGACGTAGCGCTCTCGGACTTGCGGCGCGCCCGCGAGAATTGCCTCGATTCAATCGTCTCCCAAAATTGAGCGTGAATCGGTTTCGGATGGCCGAGAATTACTTCTTGGCGGCGGGTTTTTTGGTCGTCCCTTTGTCCGTGGCAGCCTTGTCGGTGGTGCCGGTGGGATTGACAGGCTTTTCAGCCAGGTCGACCTCCCAGTCGATGGAATGCTCCGACCCCGCATAGGCAGGAACGATGACCGCCAACATGGCTCGCAACATGCATTTCCCCACCGGCGTGTCCGCGTAGGGAGGTTGCAGGGTTGCTTCCTTGACGTGACCGTCGTTCTTGAACACCAGACTGAACTTAGCAACGCCCTTTTCTACCTTCTTCTGCTCCTCTTCCGGGAGGGAGCTGGGGCAGGTTGCTGCGGAGCGTGCTGCTCGCGCTAATTCCAGCTGTGCTTGGTGCTCATCCCACTCCTTCTTTTTTTCCATATCCGTTTGCTCGCTGTCGGCGATGTACGGATTTGCTTTGGACTTTTTTTCCTGCTCCTCTGCGGCCTTCTCCTCGTCCGAGACGTACTCATCCTGTGAGCGGATGCCGGTGGAGGCGGTCGTCGACGTGCAGGCGGCTACTAGAAGCAGACAGGCGAAACTGATGCTGCGCATGAGCCAAATGGTAGTCCGTGGCTCCCTGCCGTCAACTGGCCCAATTTTCAGGCTCCTGGCTTCGGGCTCCGGGCTCCGGGTCGGGCGCCCGAGCGGGACGCTACAGGTCTATCTGATACTCCTTGATCTTGTAGAGCAGAGCCCGATGGCTGATTTCCAGGACCTCGGCTGCCCGGGTGCGATTGCCCTTGGTTTTCTGCAGCGCGCGGCGAATCAGAGTTTCCTCGATGACCCGCACCGTTTTCTTCACGCTGAGCTCGCCGCTTGCTAGGTGCATCTGTAGCGGATCGCGCGCCTCACGAATCCGCTCCGGTAAGTCGATGGCCACGATTTGATCGCCTTCGGCCAGCACCATGGCCCTTTCGATGGTGTTCTCGAGCTCGCGCACGTTGCCAGGCCAAGGATATTCGAAGAGCAGGCGGCGGGTCTCCGTGTCCAAACCTCGAATATTGGTTCCCAGTCGCGCGTTGTTGCGCGCCACGAAGTGGTCGATGAGCAGGGGGATGTCTTCGCGCCGTTCGCGCAGCGGTGGGCAATGGATGGGCAATACGTTGAGACGATAAAATAGGTCCTCGCGAAAACGACCCGCCTTGGTCTCCGCCATGAGATCGCGGTGGGTGGCAGCCACGATGCGAACGTCGACCTTGATGTCTCGCCCCTCACCCAGGCGCCGAATCTTTTCGTCCTCCAAAACCCGCAGCAACTTGACCTGTAGAGCCAGCGGTAATTCCCCTATTTCATCCAGAAAAAGCGAGCCGCCATGGGCTTCTTCGAAGAGCCCGCGCCGGTCCTGGACGGCGTCGGTAAACGCGCCCTTTTTGTGTCCGAATAACTCGCTCTCCAGAAGCGTCTCCGGTATCGCGCCGCAATTTATCGGAATGAAGGGGCCGCCAGATCGGCTGCTGCGCCGATGTACCGCACGCGCCACGAGCTCCTTGCCGACACCGCTTTCTCCGGATATCAGCACCGTGGTTTTGTAGTCGGCGATCTTGGCGATGGTGCGAAAAATCTCCTGCATGCGGGCGCTCTTGGCCAGGATATCTTCGAATCGATTCTCCTTTCGGATCTCGTCGCGGAGCGCGCGGTTCTCCCTTCTCAACAGTTCGCGCTCTTCGGCTTTGAGCAGAGCCAGCACCACTTCGTCGGGTTTGAACGGCTTCTGAACGTAGTCGTAAGCGCCGGCCTTCATGGCCTCGATGGCCATGTCCATGTTCCCGTAGGCGCTCATCACGATGACCGTTGCTCCATTGCCCTTCGCCTTCAGGCTGGACAGCAAATCCAAGCCGCCCATTTTTGGCATGCGCACGTCGGTCAGCAGAAAGTCCGGTCCGAAGGAGTCCACCAGCCCGATCGCCTCCTCACCGTTGGCCGCGGTTTCCACCTCATACCCGTGGCGGCGCAGCAGGGTGCGCAGAACTACCCGCAGATTTTCTTCGTCGTCGACGACCAGAACGCGGCGCACTATGCAAAAAGTTTATCCATCGGCGCCCGGACACGCAACATATTGCGTACCCCCTGCCCGCGAGATTCCCGCATGTCCGCGAATCTGATAGGGAAATTTGGGAAGATGCTGTGCGGATTGGACCAGCTGCTGGGCGCTGACCTATCGAGCGCCCGAAAACGCCTGCGGGATGGCCGGTTCGCCATCCTCACCCATGCCGCGGCAGTGGATCGGCGCGGGCGCAACGCCCTGACCGTGCTCGAAGAGCTCGGCGCAGCCCCCACCGTCATTTTCTCGCCGGAGCACGGTTTCGATGGGTTGGCGCAGGCTGAAGAGCCGGTTTTGGACCCTTCCGAAGCCGATCTTCCAGCTCCGGTCATCAGCCTGTACCGCGCCGACGTGGATTCGCTCAAACCCCATCCGGAGAAGCTAGCGGGCCTGGACCTCTTGGTCATCGACTTGGTCGATGTTGGGAGCCGCTACTACACCTTCGTGTGGACCGCCCTTTTGGCTGCGCGAGCTGCGCAGGCCGCCGGAGTGCACACCCTGGTATTGGACCGGCCCAATCCGATTTCGGGCGA
>DASXTY010000741.1:0-2274 GCA_036505155.1 Polyangiaceae bacterium
CGTGTAAGATTCGACGCGCTTCGGTGCGCAGGGCATCCCATACCCGACCGGAGTCGACCAGGTCGGCGCGGCTCAACATTTCGTTGATGCGCGTGAGCATCGTCTGCGTGGTTTGCACGCCAACGTCCGAGGAAAGCAGCACTTCCTCGATCTGTGCGGCGATTTCTTTACCGATTTCTTTTTTTCCGCCCAACAGGGCTACCAGCCGACCAAAAAAACCTTCCGCCTTGCGCGACTTTTCGAGTCCGCGCCGCAAGCTTTCGATGTCGCGCACGTGCACCAGCGACGGCCGCGTTTCGATGACTGCTGGCGCCTCCTGAATGAGGATGTCCTCTTCGATTTCTTTCACTTCCGCCGCCGCAGCCGCAGCGGTGGGCGCGCGGCCGACTGGTCCAGAATCGCGCCTCGGTGGTGGTGGCGCCCTGGAGCTCATCGGCTGGGACGACGGCGGTTCACGGAGCTCTCCGGCTGGCTTGCGCTCGGCTGGCCCTGCTGCCTTCTTCTGGAAGGCGAAATAGAGGACGGCGATAACGACCACTGCGAGAATTATGAGGACGAACGTCATCTGCTCAGTCCGGCTGGGGGGCGGCACTATAACCGTTTGGCGTTCGCCAACTCAATCCTTCCCGGACGGGTTCAGCCCCTGAGCGGGCGCCCCGGCTTCGATAGCTCTTGCGCGGTTCTCGTCGGGCGGTTCCGGCCCGAAAGCCGCTGATTCTACCGATTCGGCCCACGCGGCAATCCCGCCCGCGTCCCGGCGCTGGGCAACTCGAGCAACGTGTCCCGGGGTTGTCTCGGGGGGGCGGGCCCAAGGTCTTCCGCGTCGATGCGCCCAGTCGATGAGGCGGGCCAGCAGGGCCCGTCGATGCGAAACCAGGGCGATCCGCAGCTCGCCGGTCGGCGGAGCTGGCTTGCGCAGCGCCGCGTGTAGGGGGGCCTCGACCTCCAGCCAGGCGTTGCTGGTTTCCAGGTCGGGAGTGGAGTGAGCCACCAGCTCGAATCTGCCATTCACGTCGGTCACGGCGTGGGTGACTTCTGCCCCGACGGTGATTTGCAGCCTTGCTCCTTGGATGGCCATTTCGTCGTGCGCGTCGACGACACGGCCCCGCCAGCCGCTGTCGGCGGGTCCGCTACGAATAACCTGGAGCTCGGGCGTTTCGGTGATCGGAGTCTCGCTCCTCGCCGTAGCCCGCTCGGTCCTGGGTGGTCGGCGCCAAGCTCGGATCATCCAGAGCGCGATGAGGACAGCGCTTGCGATCCACGGCGCGCGTCGCCACGCGCTGCGTCGGACCACTCGCGCGTTCACGTATATGGGAGCGGCTGCCAACCACGACGGGTCTTGAGGAAGGTAAGTCAAGCGTACCCGGGCGTGGTCGAAAGCCGTGCGGTGGAGCTGGAGGTTGATGCTTGCCGTGCCCGCTTGCACCGGGGCGATTCCAACCGTTTCTTCCAAGTTGCGCGCTTCCACTGAGCCCGAGCTCACGGTTCCCGCCAATGAACGCACAGTGACGTACAGCTCCGGGCTTTCCCCGTGCTCGATTCGAAGCTCCGGCCCGTCGCCCACCGAGAGGAACACCCGAGCGGTTCGTGGTGCGCTGACGCTCCGCTCGGCGGGCCGTATGCTCTTCGATCCCGAATACCGCACGGTAAGGATGCCAGGTCCCGGCCGCCCGAGCTGACTCGACAATATTTTGAATTCGGCCCGTTCACCTGGACGAACCGACGCGACCGCGAGACGACGCTCGCTCTCGCCCCGTCCTGTAAACCAGAGCTCGAGCTCGATATTTTGAGATGACTCGTCGGCTTTGAGCGGCGGCGTGACGCGGGTCTCGACCATCACCGCATGGGAGGCTCGATCCAGGAGCAGCGGGACCGGTTCGTTAGGAAAGTAAAGCTCCAAACTATAGCGTGTGGGATCCACTTCGAGGAAAAGCTGCTGCGGTTCGTACAGACCTTGCTCGTCGTGAAACGACAAGCGGACCACTTTGCCAATTTCAGGTTCCCGGATTCGGACGCAGAAGCCGCCCTGTTCGCTGGTGTCGAGGCCGTATTCATTAGGCTGGCGAGCAAAGCCGCGGGCGTAATGCACGTTCTGTGTGGGCGGACATGTCTCCGGAATCGGCAGCGGTCTGATCGGGCCCTGTCGGCTCTCCAGAACTTGGAGCGCCACGCGAGCCGCCGCGATGGGTGCGCCGGCTTCGTCCCTAAGCTCACCGCGGACGACGAGCTCGCTCGGTTGGGGAACGGCGGAAGCTTGAAGCGTGGCGCGGCCTC
>DASXTY010000742.1:0-10590 GCA_036505155.1 Polyangiaceae bacterium
GAAAGAGGGGTTTTCAGCTCGTGGGAAACGTTGGCCACAAAGTCGCTCTTCAGATTTGACAACTTACGTTCGCGCGCGGCGGCCACCAGAATGACCACCAGTCCCGCGATCACCACCAGCCCCGACAAAGCCACTAAAACCATCTCCAGGAGACGTCGGCGCTCCACTGCGGCAGCCAAGTCCTCAGCCGAAGTGATCATCACATTGAGGCGCCATTTGTACAGCGTGGTTTCGAATTGCCGGCCGAGCGTCAAGCCGCCGCGGCTGAGCGGAGGCCCGTACACGATTCGCCCTTCCGCATCCACGACATTGAGGACGGCCTTGGCATCGCGCGCGCGCCGATTGTCCCGATTCTGGGATTCGGTGTCGGAGTAAAGCGCAGGAAACACATCGTGTACGATACGCGGCACATCGTGCCGGAGCACCACCAGGTAGGGACGGCCCCTGCTGGAATCGCTTTCCCAATAGCTCAAAAGGTACGTCTGCCCGCGGTAACTCTTGTGCAAGTGACGGAGCTCCCCGCGATTGGGACCACCGAGTTTCATGTCGGACAGCAGAACGTGCTCTAGCAGACGTCGAAACAACTCGTCATCGGGCCCCGGGGCACGCGACGCGTACGCCACGACGTCCTTTTTCTCGGAGAACAGATCGACCATCAAGACCGAGCGGATGGTGGGGGTTTGGACGGGCGCCGTCTTCAACCAGGTCTCACCAAAGCGACGCCGGTCGGAAAAATCCACCACCGACAGGACCACGTTGTCCTGTTCGATAATCCGTTTGTCCAACCGGTCGGCCTTTTCATTGGCGAGCATCAGCGTGGCCTCCAGCACGGACTGCTGTCGCAGCTTGTCGAGCTGCAGACCGCTCCGGACCATCACCCCAATCAGCACCAATACCGCAACCACGATTATTGGCAGGAGCAAAAACGTGAGCAAGCGCTCGCGTCGCGTGCCTTCAGCCACCCCCGCAGAATACTTCAGGGGGGCTCGTGCCGCCATTGCTCCGGCGGGCGGTGCTCCCAGCGGCTCAGTTCTCCGACAGCACGACTTCGGGGTCTGTGACGATCGGACGATGGCTCAAAAACTCGCCGAACTGGGCGCAGATATATTCGAGCGCGGCCACTTCCGTCTTGAAGAAGGCGCCTCCGCCTTCCGGGTTGAGAACTTCAATCATGCCGAGGGTGCGGCCGCCGTGCTCGACGGCGCCGACCAGCGCCGTCTTCGGTCTGGCTTCGAGCCGAGCCCAGCGACTGCTTCGATATCCAGGGTCGCTTTCGGCGCCTGCGACCTGTAGGGTCCCGCCGTTTCGACGGGCCGCGTCGAACAATTCGTCGGGGTCAGGCGACTTATGCAACAAAAGAGCCTGACTTTTAGGGCCGGACGCGCGTACCACCACGAAGTTTCTGGAGTCGATATCGAACAAATGAACCATCACCACTTCGCTCGGCAAGGTCTGATTCACGAGCTCCAGGACGAAGTCCGATCCCGATATCACGTCCCGGAGGAAGTGCAGGTCATGCATGGTCTCAAACAAGTCGGCGATCAGGTCGTCGCCTTCACGCCGGACGCTCCGGGACGGCTTTGACGCCTGCGGCGGCATTGGTTGGGGCGTTTGCGGCGGCGAGGACTTGCGCTGCGTGAGCGGGATGCTCATTGGCTCCGGCTCCACCACCGGTGGCGGCATGCTCGCTTGTTCCAGTGGCCTTTCCGGCCAAACGCGGATGCTGACCGGCTGGGCGCCGGATTGGACCACAGGCGCTCCGATCCAATCTTTCCAGGTTAAAGTCGCCAGCGGTCGGCGAATCGGGCGGTCGGCGAAAACGTGATCGAAAACCGCTAACTGGACGAGTTTGCCCGCCGGGCGCGCCTCGAGCTCACGCGCGATGTTTTGGAACCGCTCCCGGATTAGCGCCTCGGCGAGCTCAGGTCCCATGCCCTCCTGCACCGCGTACGCGTACTCGCGGTAGCAGATCGGCCGGTCCGGCGTCGGATCGTGCTCACGGCTGCGGATCACGCGGTGGGGCACCACGCTCTGATCGGCGCTCAATTCGGGAGGCGGCCCTTGTGAGCGAACCGACGCTGCGGGCGCTGGCGCGTCTTGGTCGGGCGCGCGACGAACCAGGTATCGAATCCTGCGCTTCGGGTCGGTGGCCCGATAGCCATTCTCCAATACATCCATGAAAAACCCGGAGAGCGGTCGCTCGTCGCCCAAAGATTGCAGCACCTGCTGCAATGCTCCGCGCCAGTCGTTGGCCTCGATCCGGAAGCTCCTCTGGGAGACGCCCTCCCCGAAGCGGGAGATTTCCACCAGCCAATGCATCGACGGGCGTATTAGAAACCCGCCTTGGCGGAGCAGCAAGCCCCAAGCGCGTCCGGGCAGCTCTGCGAGCACGAGTCCACCCTACACGTCTGACATGGTAAATGGCCTCACGCGCTAACCATGGGCTTCCCGGCTTCCCTGCGCATCGCAATCGCCAAACTGGTTCAAAATCGCGATCGCAGCACTCCGCTCGAGCGGCTCTTGTACATGGCTGTGAGCGCGGTGGTCATCTGGTGGGTCGCCTGCCGGTTTTATTCTTCGCTGCGCTTGCAGACCCTCTACTCCCTGCTCTGGTCGGAGCCGGGACGCCTGGAGGCGATTATTCGACGGCGGCAGCTCGGCGAATGGTCCGCGCCGCTCGACGATGTGTTCATTCATTTCGATTTTGCCCGCTCGGCAGCGCGGGGACACCCGTTCCAGTGGTCGGAAGGCAATGGTTACTCGAGCGGTGGGACGAGCCTTTTGTATCCGTTCGTGTTGGCAGGAGGGTACCTTGCCGGGTTTGATGGCTTGCGCCTGATGGAATGGGCCGCAGTGGCGGCTTGCACTTGCGTATTCGGGCTCTTGCTCGCCGCGCGATGCCTATTTCGCGAGCTGCCTCGCTACACGTCGTACCTCGGTCCTCCCGTGTTGCTTTGCGTTGGAGCACTCGACTGGACCCTGTTCAGTGGCATGGAAGTGGCGCTCTTGCTTGCGATTTGGGGCGCAACGCTGCTCGCCTGGGACGATTACTGCTTGCAGCGTCGAGCCTCTCAACCTGCGCCAAAACAAGCGCTTTCGCTGGCATGGATCGGGGCGCTGTCGGCGCTTTTGGTGGCAGTTCGACCCGAAGCCGTGGTGTGCGCGGCGGTATTCACTTTGGCCTGTGCGGCCGAGCTCTGGCGTACCGGACATCGTCGGCGGGTGCCGCTCGCACTCCTGGTGATGCTTCCCACCGCTCTTCTGGTCTCAGCGCAAGCTGTCGCCAACCGGATGCTCACCGGCGAAAGCACGGCTGCCGGAGCTCTGGTCAAGCTCGAGCTGTTTCAACCCTATTTCAGCGCGCAGCAGGTGTTCGACGCTTGGAAGTTCCATGTCGTTTACCAAGTCCTGCGCGTCACCAATTACCACCTGAGCGATGTCCCCGGGGTTGGATGGATCCTCTGGGTGGTCGCAGCGGTCCCCTTTTTTTTCAGCGCTACGCGGCGTTACGCGCTGGTGCTCTGGGCGAGCGCCGTGCTTTGGGTATTGATGGTTGCGCTCAATGGTCAGGTGCGATGGCAAAACGAGCGGTACACCATGCCGGCTCTGGCGTGGCTCCTGCTTTCCGCGAGCCTCGGGGCCGCGCTTTTGCTGGAGCAGTCTCGCCGCGTCGAACGCAAAAAATGGCAGCGCATCCTGCCGGTCGTGGCATTGCTGACTGCCGCTGCTTTCTTCGTGCAGCACGAGGCCCCTCGTTTCAAAGATCAGGTTTGGTTCTTTGGGCGCGCTTCGCGGAACATCCTCGATCAACACTTGCGAACCGGCCGTTTGATCGCCGGGCTACAGCCGCAACCTCACCGCGTGCTGGTCGGAGATGCCGGCGCCATTACCTACGCGGCCGATGTGCCTGCGCTGGATATCATCGGGCTCGGCGGTTTTCGCGGGCTTCCGTTCGCGCGCGCGTCACGGCTCGGTGTGGCTGCTTCCATCGAGCTCATCGAACGGATTCCAGCCCACGATAGGCCCGACCTTTTCGCTATCTATCCCGGGTGGTGGGAAAATCTGCCGCTTTGGTTTGGTGAGCGCATTGGTGAAGTCCCGGTGCGCGGCAATGTGATCTGCGCGGGACCCAGCAAGGTTCTCTACCAGGCAGACTGGTCTTCGCTCCAAGGCAGCGGCAGGCCCTCGGAATTGACTCCAAACGAGCGCGTCGCCGACGAGCTCGACATTCTCGATCTGGTGAGCGAGCGCGAGCACCGATATCGGAGTAGCCCGGTCCGCGAGCTACCCGCGGTGATGAAGCGTTTGCCCGATCGAGCTCGGCGTAACGCGGCTTTTTGGGACGGAGGTCGCAGTCTGGCAAGAGGAGCGTCCGCGTCGTTTGTGATGTGCGGGCTAGCACCGCCTGGACCGGTTCGGCTGGTGATCCGAAGCGCCGGCGTCGAGCCGGCCGCCGTGCGCCTATGGGTTCTACAACGCGCGGTTGGGCAAGCCACACTTTTGGGCGGCGACCAATGGAGTGAAACACGCCTTGCCTTGCCTCCGACTCTGCTCGATGTCGACTGCCAAACGCTGAAGCTTGAGGCGGTTGGCGATGGGAGAGCGCTCGAGCGAACGGCCCTTTACCATCTGTGGGTGGTGCGGGCCCGGTGAATACGCCGCTCGGTGCCTTCGGACCTCCATCGGAGCCGGTCGCGTGGGTCGCCCTGGCTTCGGCTTTGGTTTCCTTGTTCGCTGTTTTGCTTTTCCCGCGTCGCTGGGGAAAAGGCTTAAGGCTCGTGCCCGCGGTTTGGGTCGTGGCCTTTTTAGCGGTATCGGCCGCCGCGCTTTCGACTGGATATATCGCCTACTACCTCCGCGGCGGTCCCCGCATCATCGACGCGACCAGCTACTGGCTCGAGGCGCGAGCGCTTGCGCACGGCTACGCGGCGTTTCCCATCCCGGCTCCCACTGGCAGCTTCCGCGGGCGCTTTTTGCTAACAGCGCCCCACGGGCAGGCCCTGTCGGTGATTTTTCCGCCTGGCTACCCAGCCGCGCTGGCCGCCGGTTTTTGGACCGGCTTTCCGCTTGCGGTGGGACCCATTATCGGCTCGGCGCTGGTTTTGGCTACGTACATGCTGACCAGGGCCGTGGACCCACGACCCGAAGCGGGCCTGGTTGGCGCCTTGCTTTCGGTGCTCTCGAGCTGCCTCCGTTACCACTGCGCCGACACCATGTCGCACGGCTGGGCGGCGCTTCTACTGACATGGGGACTCGTGTGCGCCCTGAGCCTTGGGCGTGCATCCAGCGCCTTGGCCGGTTTGGCTTGCGGATGGCTCATAGCTACTCGACCCATCACTGGCATCTTGGGCACGGTGCTCTGCGGGAGCGTGTGCGCGCGACGTCGGGGTTGGGCATTCCTCCCGGCGCTCGCTCCTGGCCTTGCGCTCCTCGCCTGGCATCAGCATGCGGCGACCGGCAACTGGTGGGGCTCCACTCAGCTTCACTACTACGCGCTGGCCGATGGCCCGCCCGGTTGCTTTCGTTACGGCTTCGGAGCGAATGTGGGCTGTTGGTTCGAGCACGGAGATTTCGTGCGCGCGCAGCTTGCGCACGGCTTCGGGCTACCAGAGGCATTGCGCGCGACGATACGCCGCCTAGCTCTGCACTTTTCGGACATCGACAATCTGGAAGTGTTCGCTCTGCTTTTGCCCGTCGGTGTTTTCGCGCGGGCCGGCGAGCGCGGACCTCGGCTGTTGCTTGGCGCGGCGGTCGTCGGCTTGGTCGCCGCCTATTTTCCCTTCTACTTCGATGCGAGTTATCCCGGCGGGGGCGCCCGACTGTTTGCCGACGTGCTTCCCATCGAGCACGCCTTGGTCGGGTCCGCGCTGGTTCAGCTCCGACTCGCTCGGTTTGCTGGCCCGGCGGCCTTGGTCGGTTTCGCGCTGCACACGAGTCACGGTCACGATGCCCTTGCTGCGCGCGAGGGTGGACACCCCATGTTCGAGCCGGCTGTCCTGGCTCGCGCGCGGCTGTCCCGTGGACTCCTGTTCGTCGGAAGCGATCACGGATTCAACCTCGGGCACGAGCCTGGCGCGGCCGACCCTCGGGCGGGGCTGGTGGTGGCGCGGTGGGACGGCGACGGCCACGACCGCCTCCTCTGGGAGCGAATGGGCCGGCCCCCGAGCTACCGCTACCTGTATGACCCGCGTCAAACGGACACCCATGCCGCCGTGCTTCCCTATGTGCCCCCTGAAACCGCGAAAATCGAAGCCGAAGAAGAATGGCCGCCCCTTAGGGTCACCAAGGGCTGGGCCTACCCCGTTTTCTCAGCGAACCGGTGCGTTTCGGGGGGGCGCGGACTGAGATTCGCTCAAAAACACGGGCCGACGGAGCTTGCAATCGAACTCATGGCGCCTGCGCCCGCCCGGTACGACCTCACTATGAGCTGGGTTTTACCGCTGGGGACCGTCCCGTCCGTGTGGGTCGATGGCCAGGAAAAAGCGGTGGAGCACAGCGTGGACGAGCCGGTCGGAACCGACACGTGCGTAAGGTTCTGGGTATCGGACCTCGACCTCACCGCGAGTTCCGTGGAGCTCAGGGTGCGCTCGGAGCTGCCGGGGCTCTTCGATTACGCCGAGCTGACGCCCCGCCCTTGACAGTCACGGTAACGGGCCCGCATCATCTGAGGCTTTGGGAGCGGCTACTTCTTATGACGAAGAGCGAGCTCATTGAGGCGATCGCCGCGCGCGGCAAGCTTACCAAGAGCCGAGCTGAGGTGGTCGTAAACTGCATCTTTGACGCGGTAGCGGAAGCGCTCCTACGGGGTGAAGCCGTGGAGATCCGCGGCTTCGGCACATTTTCCGTGCGGCCTTATCAGTCGTACTACGGCCGAAATCCGAGAACCGGCCAGCTTGTCCCGGTTCCCGCGAAACGCCTACCGTTTTTTAAGGTGGGCAAAGAGCTCCGAGAGCTCGTGAACGTATCGGATCCACCGGGGGGTTCAGCCTCCGATCCGGAGCCCAAGTGAGGGCAGCGGCGAACCGACCACTTCGCAAAGTACAGTCATTTCCGATAATTGCGGCCTAAAAGGTCATAGTTTCCATAATTGACCCCGGGGCGGTTTCGGTGTACACATAGATCCCTCATTGCTGCGGCGCGGCATCCCAGCTACACCACCCGAGGATTAAGCCTGACTGGAATTCTGATTGGTTAGAGCACACGGCCAGGGCGTAACCCTTGAAAGTTGGCTGAGGCGTCTCAAGACGCGCATTGCCGCTTGCGGTCCCTGGGTGGCCAGTTCACGGGGGGTGCGAGCAGCAGTGGGTCTCCCCCGATGACCTGCCCAGCGCGGACAGGATAGGAGGCGGAAATGCAATCGTTGGCAAACGTCGAATCTTCACACAAGTTCAAAGTAGGGGAAATGGCGGTACACCCCGCGCATGGCGTGGGCGAAGTGGCTCAAATTGAGGAAAGGGACCTCGGGGGCCGAAACAGCACCTGCTACGTGTTGAAAATCATCGACACCGGGCTAAAGGTGATGGTCCCGACGGAGGCCGCTTCGCGGGTCGGGCTCCGGCCGGTCATGAAGAAGCGGGACGCGATGAAGATCTTGGAGATCTTGAGGGCGCCCGAAGTTGCCGTGGACGTCCAGCCCTGGAATCGTCGGTTTCGTGCGTACACCGAGATGTTGAAGAGCGGCCTGCCCACGGAAATTGCCAAGGTCCTGCGCGACATGTACCGCTTGAAGTTTGACAAGGACCTGTCCTTCGGTGAGCGCCGTCTCTTGGATCAGGCCCGGAGCTTGCTCGTCCAAGAGCTGGCCTTGGCTAAAAAGGTCGAGCGCGCCGCAATTGAGGGTGAGATTCAGCAGATCTTCTCCGCGTGAAGCTGCGGCAACGCACCTGCACCTACATCTTGTGCGGGCCTGTTAAGTGAGGCGGTTCCGATGGTGCTTCAGGCTCTACGAGTTCGGTCGTTAGTGCTAATGGTGCCGTGACCAGCCGACTGCCAATCCTCGCCCTAGGTCAGTTCGAGCGTGACCAACGCAGATTGGTCACGGAGGCTGCGCAACAAGCTGCACTTGAGGTTCACGTTTCAGAAAACATGACCCTTGCCATGCAGTGGCTGGATGAGCACCAGCCCGTGGCAATGCTTATCGACACCCGGTCGGTTGACCCGCAGAGCGTGGCAATTCAAGTTCGGGCGGCGGCCTTGAGGGCAAGATTGCCGGTCTTGGCGCTGAGTGACGAACTCGGGGACCTCAGTTTTGCGGACGCTTTCAGCTGGGGGGCGGACGACGTGGTGCGGGCGGGCAGCGAGCGTGCCCTGACCGCCCGATTGCGGCGGCTGCCGCGAGCGGAGCCGGGCGAGCCGTGGAATGGCCGCGGCTTGGCTCTGGTGGCGGAACCGGATCCGGTGCGGCGCGTTGTGTTGGCACGAGTGCTGCGGAACGCCGGTTACACCATCACGTTTGCGGTAGAAGCGCGGGACACTGAGGAGTTCGCGGGCCGCCCGGAGTTCACTTTGGTGGTGCTCAACGGCGAACTTTGTAGCGATCTGCGTGCAATCGTGGAGAGCGCGCGACAAAAGGGCAACCAGGCCACCTGGATTGTGGCCTGCGCGCCGCGCAAGCTCCGGGAGTGCCGTAACGAGCTCAACGGGCTCGAGCGCGTGACGCCTGTCGACGGGTTCGCGCCCCCGGAGAACATCCTTTTCGTCGCGAACGAGCTGAACGCGGGCGCTCGGGCAAACCTTCGCGAAACACCCCGCCTCCTCTATGGCACGACGTGCGCCTTTCGCCCGGCCGGGCGCGCGGAGGACGAAGTTGGGTACACCTACAACATCAGCGCATCCGGTATGTACCTGAGGACCCTGGCGCCACCGGAAGAAGAGGTAGTGTGGCTCGAGCTCTGTCCCCCGCGGAGCGAGCGACGCGTGCGTCTGGTGGCTCATCTCGCCTGGCAGCGAAGCCTCGGGACCGAGGGCACCGCCACGGCGCCGCCCGGCTTTGGCGTGCGGATCGTGGATGGCGCCCGCGCCGACCTCGAAGCTTGGCAGGCGGGTTACAAGGCCGTCGCCGGCGAGCTGAACTGACGATTCCAAAACGCTGCTCCTTAATTTTCAAAGGACTCGTGTTAGTTCGGTAATATGAAAATTTACACGCGCACCGGCGACACCGGTCTAACCGGTCTATTCGGAGGTGAGCGCGTCCAGAAGGAAGACGCGCGGGTGGACGCGTATGGAACGGTGGATGAGACCAATGCGGCCATCGGTGTAGCGCGCTCGATGGGGCTGCCCAGTTCTATCCGCTCGGTGCTGGAAGAGGTGCAGCGGGATTTGTTGGTGATGGGAGCGGAGCTCGCGTGCGCGCCCGGAAAGGAGAATAAGCTGGGGGTCGCCTTGCTGGCGGAGGTGAACATCCAGAGGCTGGAAACCGCGATCGATCACGCCGAGTCCGAGCTCACTCCGCTCAAAAATTTCATTTTACCCGGCGGTAGCCCCGGAGCAGCGGCTCTGCACCACGCGCGAACGGTGTGCCGCCGCGCCGAGCGCTGCTTCTGGCTGGCGACTCGACAAGAGCCGCTGCGCCCGGAGCTCGGCCGTTACCTCAACCGATTGAGCGATTTGTTGTTCGTGCTGGCGCGCAGCGCAAACCGCCATTCCGGTGTCCCGGATGAGACTTGGACACCACGCCAGGGATGAGTCCCCGGCCTTTGTGGGGTCCAGAGCGACGGTCTGTGCGCTGACGGGCTGCCTGCTACCATCGGTACATGTCGATTCTAAAAATAGCCCAGATGGGGGAACCGGTTTTGAGGAAACCGACGCAGCCGGTGGCTGCTTCGGACATTGGCTCACCCAAGATCGAACGGCTCATCGACGACATGATCGAAACCATGCGCGATGCGGATGGAGCGGGGCTTGCCGCGCCCCAAATCTACGAGCCGCTCCGGCTGTGCGTGATCGAGGTGAATCAAAACCCGAGGTATCCGAGTTTCCCATCCATTCCGCTCACCATTCTCATCAACCCAGTGCTCCGCCCGGAAGGGCCCGTCACCGGCCCGCTGTCCCCCGAGGACAGCATCAGCATGTATGAGGGGTGTCTCAGTGTCACCGGGATCCGAGGTCGAGTGCAGCGTCCGCGGCGCGTGCAGGTCCGAGCGCTCGATCGGCAGGGCCGGCCGCTGGAATTCGTGTGGGAGGGGGTTCGCGCAGCAGTGGTTCAGCACGAAACCGATCACCTGGATGGGATCCTGTTCGTGGATCGGGTTGATACCAAAACGCTGACATTTTTGCGAGAGTACGAGCGTCATGTTCCTCTCGCCGAGAGACTGGTAGACGGGATTGAACCTCGCGAATGAGGCCCAAGCCCGACGACCTCATCGGCAATAAATACCGCATCGTCCGATTGATCGGCGATGGCGGCATGGGAGTCGTGTACGAAGCGCGCCACGAGGTCTTGGGATCGTCGGTAGCTCTGAAGTTTTTGCATTCGGACCTGGCCAAGCGGCCGGGGCTGTCGGCTCGGTTTCTACGTGAAGCCAAGGTGTCCGCCACCATTCAGAGCCCGCACGTCGCGCGGGTCAGCGATGTCGACACGGTTCTGGACGG
>DASXTY010000743.1:0-4648 GCA_036505155.1 Polyangiaceae bacterium
GCCCGTCTGTCATTCGCAGGGAATATTGCGCCATAGACGCTCAAACCGCCTCCCGGCGGATGCGCCCGGCGCACCGGACGCGAACTTCCGGCTGCCCCGGGTCGCCGCTGGTGTTAGCCTTCGTACATGACGACGGGTCCCGGAGACCGCCTGGCGCACATCGAGCAGCTTCTCGAAGCCGGGGATCTTGCGGCCGTGCGTGCAGCGCTGCGCTCGGTGGACAAGAGCGACGAGCGCTTTTTGGTACTCGAAATCAGGGTGGGTTTACTGGAAAGTTCGCTGTCGCCCGACCTCGCGATGCAGCGCCTCATCGCATTGATGCGAAAAAACCCGGATTTGCGCGGCGCGAAGGCCGCCTACCAGCTGGCATCGAGTCTGGCCTATCAACATCGCGAGTCTTCCATTTCGCATTCGCACCCTCCGCCTCCCATTCGCGAGGGCGGCGAAGGAAACGAATAGCAGTCGACGGCGCTCTACTCGAATCAGCTATCCAAGCCAGTCGCGGAGCTCGCCCACCACCAATTTTGGCGCTTTCCGCAGAGCCTCGGCGTTTGGTGCCCCGCACAGCAACAAGGCAGCTCTGAGCTCCGCTTCCAGTCCGTTGAGCCGCTCCATCGCGCCCTGGCGGCCTCGTTGCTCGAGCTCCTGCAAAACCCCGCGCGCGATGCCGGCGGCGTGCGCTCCGAGGGCAATGGCTTTTGCGATATCCAAGCCGGTCTTGATTCCGCCAGTCGCGATGATGGTGTCGAACCCTTGGCGCGCCACCAGGCCCACGCTGGCGGCCGTGGGGATACCCCACTCCCAGAACGTTTCCCCCAGGCCGCGGCGCTCGGGATCTGCCCGGTGGGTCTCCACGGCAACCCAGGAGGTCCCGCCCGCGCCGGACACATCTACGTGCCGCGCCCCGATCCCGTGAAGGCGCATCGCCACTTCCTCCGAAAGCCCGCAGCCGGTCTCTTTTACCACTACCGGCACGCCGAGCTCGGACACCAGCCGTTCCAGGGTGTCCAGGCAGCCCCGGAAATCCCGATCCCCTTCCCTTTGCACCAGCTCCATGGCGGGATTCAAATGAACGCACAGTGCATCGGCTCCAATGGCATGAACCAGGTCGAAAATTTCCGCGGTCGACATGGCTCTGGCTTGAACCACTCCCACGTTGCCGAGCACCAGCGCATTCGGAGCTCCTTTACGCACCTGGTAGGTTGAGGCAAAGCTCGGGTCTTTGTGCATAGCGCGCTGACTGCCCAGGCCAAACGCGTATCCCCGCTCTTCCGCGATGCTCGCCAGGTCCAGATTGATGCGCTGCGCGCGCTCGGTGCCTCCGGTCATGGCCGCGATGACCAGAGGCGCCCGCAGTCGCTTCCCCAGGATGGTGGTCGTCAGATCGACGCCTTCGTAGTCGAGCTCCGGGAGCGCATTATGAACCAGCCGCACACATTCGAAAAGCGTCGTGGTCCGCTTGAAGCCGACGTCGCCGTGCGTCGCCAGGTCGAGATGGTCGGCTTTGCGCTCGGAAATATCGGCCATGGTTTGGTTCGTCGTGCCCGGTCCGACACCATAGTGCAGACCGGCAACCGATTGACAGCTCAGCCGCCGTCCTCGTAGCCTGAAGGCCACAGAAATGCCGCGTAAATCAGGGTCCAAATCCAAGCGGCCACGGCGAGCGACCCGCGGTACTCGCGAGTCCCAAGCCAAATCCATCACACCGAACCCTTTTTTGGCGTTGCTCAGCGCGGTGCGCCGAGACGTGGATGCGCGACTCGCCGGTTTTTTGGATGCAAAACGCGATGCTGCCCGAAAGCAGGGAAAAGAAGTTGGCCGACTGGTTTCGGCAGTGAGCGACCTGTGTTTGCGGGGCGGCAAGAGGCTCCGACCGGCATTGCTTGCGGTGGGCTACCGCGTTGCCAGCGCCAGCGCCGATTTGGAACCGGCTCTGGACGCCGGTGTGGCACTCGAGCTTTTGCATGCGTATTTCCTGATTCACGACGATTGGATGGACGGCGACGCCATGCGGCGTGGTGGTCCCGCCGTGCATGCGCTGTTGGCCAAGCAGCTCGGCTCGCAGCAAAAAGGTGATGCTTCGGCGATTTTAGCCGGCGACTATGCACTGGCGATGGCAACCGAGGCCCTATCGCGGGTGGAATGCCCGCCGAGTCGGCTGCTCTCCGCCTTTGCTTGCTTTGCACAGATGCAGCTCGACGCGGTTGCCGGCCAGCAGCTCGACTTGCTCGGCGCGCGCGACATCGTTCTGATGTACACACTGAAGACCGCAAGTTACACCGTGCTCGGCCCCTTGCGTTTGGGTGCGCAACTGGTTGGTGGATCCCCGCAATTGTTGGGAGCGATGACACGCTTTGCTTTGCCGGTTGGAATTGCTTTCCAGCTGCGCGACGATCTGCTCAATGCCTTCGGCGATCCGGACCAAACCGGCAAGCCCTTCGCGGGCGACCTGAAGCGAGGAAAACGCACTTGGCTCAACGACGTCGCCCTGACGCTGGCCAAGGGAAAACAGCGACAGCTCTTGAAACGCGCTCTGGGTAACCCAAATGCCACCATGGCCGAGCTCCGCCGCGCGGTCGCGGTGCTGGATGGCTCCGGCGCGCGGGAGCGCGTCGAACGCCAGATCGAAAAGCTTACTTCGGATGCCATAGACGCTCTCGCGCGAGCCCCGTTGCAGCCACGCGCGCGCCGCTTATTGCAAGGCGCAGCTTGGGCGCTCACGGCGCGCCAGAATTAGAGTTACGCGGCCTTCAGACGAAGTGGTGGCGGCCACGCAGCTCGACCGCTATCTCCCGTTGGTTTAGTGTCAGCCGGTGGCGCACGCGTGCGGGAAGCTGATTTTGCTCGGTGAGCACGCGGTCGTGTACGGAGCGCCCGCGATTGCGGTGGGAATCGAAAAGGGAGCCAGCGCGCACGCGCGGCTGATTGCCGAGCCGCACCAGCCGTCGGCGCTCAAGATTGGGGATCGTTTGGTTCGCGCGGACGATTCCTCTGAGCTTGGGCAAGCGCTGGCGGGGCTTCTCCGAGAGCTCGGCGCGCCGCCGGTCGAGGTCGAGCTCACCGTGGCCCTGCCGATGGGGTGCGGGCTCGGCGCGTCGGCCGCCATGGCGGTATCCACTGCGCGCGCTGTCTTGGCCGTGGTGGAGCCGGCAAGTGCGTCAGCTGACGAGGAACGCGTTCTCGCTGCCGCCGCGGCGTGGGAGCGCGTTTTTCACGGCAACCCTTCTGGAATCGATGCGGCGACGGCGGCGCAAGGCGGTTGCTTGCTTTTCTCGCGAGATCTGGGCGCGCAAAAAATCCCGCTACGAGATGAGCTCCGGCTCGGGGTTGCGGTGGCGGGTCCGCCCGCTCGAACGCGAGAGATGATAGAGGCACTGGCCCGCCTCCGCGATCTGAGGCCGGAGATGGTGAAACGAAGCTTGGATTCGATCGCGGTGCTGGTGCAAAACGCGCGCAGCTGTTTGGAAGCCGGCGATGTGGACGGCCTTGGAAAGCTCATGGACTTGAATCAGATGCTGCTTGCCGGCTTGCTGGTGTCGACCGAAGGCATCGAGCACGCTTGTCGGCTGGCGCGGGACGCCGGAGCCTTGGGCGCAAAGCTAACCGGCGCGGGCGGAGGCGGCTGCGTCATCGCCCTGGTGAAGGGCGATGACCGTCCGGTGCTGGATGCCTGGAAGAGCGCGGGGCTCGAATGTTTCGAGACGCGCGTCGCGCCGCAGGGCGGTAAGGGAGCCTCCACATGACGGGCGAGCTACACTCTGGGGCGGCGGTGGCGTGTGCCAATATCGCGCTTGCAAAATACTGGGGTAAGCTCGAAGGGAGCGACAATTTGACCGCCGTCCCGAGCTTGTCGCTCACGCTGGACGCGCTGCGCACCATGACGCGGGTGACCTTCGATCCTTTGCTGTCGCAAGACGCGGTGGCGCTGGATGGCGTGGCTGTACAAGGGCGCGCTCTGGCGCGTGTTTCGGTGCTGCTTCAGCGCGTGCGGCACCTGGCAAAAGTGGAGCTGTTTGCGCGCGTCGAATCCAAAAATAGCTTTCCTACCGCTTCGGGCTTGGCATCCAGCGCTTCGGGATTTGCCGCCCTGGTGGTGGCAGCAGCGCAAGCTTTGGGGCTGGAGCTGGCGGAAGAAGTGCTGAGCTCGCTGGCCCGCACGGCTTCGGCTTCCGCGGCGCGTTCCTTGTTTGGAGGGTTCGCGGCGCTCGGAGCCGGCGCGCAAGCGGCGGAACGCGTCGCCTCCGGCGCACACTTTCCGGTTTGCATGCTGGTGTGCGTTACCGATCTTTCCCCCAAAGCGGTAAGCTCGACCGATGGCATGCGGCATACGGCGAGCACGAGCCCGTACTACGAAAGGTGGGTTTCCGAATCGCCGGCTCTGTTCGATCGCGTCAAGCAGGCGGTTCTGGAGCGGGACTTCGAAAATCTGGGGATAGCGACCGAAGAGAGCGCATTGCTGATGCACGCATGTATGATGGCTGCGCGCCCGACTCTGCTGTATTGGACGCCGGCCACACTGGAAGTAATTCGCAATGTGCGAGCGCTCCGCGAGCAGGGAACCGCGGTTTTTTTCACGGTGGACGCGGGACCCCACGTCAAAGTGCTGTGCCTGCCGGATACCGCGGACAGGGTGAAACATGCGCTCGCC
>DASXTY010000744.1:0-18102 GCA_036505155.1 Polyangiaceae bacterium
ATAGTCCTCGCACACCAGCACTGCGCCGCAGCTGGCGGTGCTGTCGGCGCAGGTGGCCCCACGCACGGTGCACGGCGTCCCGGCTTGCGGGCAAGAGACGCCGGCATCCGCTGCTCCCGCGTCTGCGTCCAATCCGCAAACGGGAAAACCGCAAGTCCAATACCACAAGAGCGGCTGTCCTGTGGGGCGTTCAGGGCACTTGGGCCAAGTCGTCGCACATTGCCCCTGCTGGCAGACGGACGAACCGCAAGCCGTGCTGCCGTCGTAACAAATGCTGCACTGGGCAGCCCCGCAGTCGCTGTCCGCTTTACACTGCGGGCAGCTCGCCGGCCCCGCGTGGCACCAACCGTTGGTGCAGCCCGCATCCGTGCAGACGCTGCTCCCGTCCGGACAAGTGCGGCAGATCGGCGCAGTACAGTCACTCGGGCTTGTGCACGTCGGTCCGGAAGTGGAAGGACAAGAGACGAAGCTGCCCTGGCTGCAAGATCCATTCAAACATCGCTGCGCGTTGCAATACGTCTTGCCGTCGAGGCAAATCATGCAGGCGGGTGCGGGGCAGTCGGCGTCCACCGTGCACTCTTGGCAGTTGGCTGGATCGGTGACGCAATAACTGGGTTCCGAGGTTCCAAAGCCTTGGAAGCACCGCGTCGTCGGGCACACGGTGGTGCCGCTCGGGCACTTGCCGCAGGTCGCGGGCGAGCAATCGCTGTCCACCCGGCACGCACCGCTTGTCGCTCCACCAGTACTCACACCGCCGCCGTACGAGGTCCCTCCTGCCCTGGAGCCCGCGGAGCCGCCGTAACCCGAAGGGGCGCCACCAGAATAGGGGCCGCCACCGGATCCGGCCCCCCCCGCTGCAACCCCGGACCCATTCGAAGAGCTACTGCATCCCAGAGCGGAGAGAGCACACCAGGAAAACCCGAAAACAAAACGAAACACAGTCATTTGGTAACTCCGAGACGCAAATCCGGTGCCAACCCAAAAAATGGCTTATTTACGCGCTATTCTGCGATCCGTGCCACCCGGCTGTGCCACGAGGTTGTGCCAAGGGCGCATGAGAATTCGCTAGGGGGACGCAGTCGACTCGACGGCTCGGGCGTGGTTTACTCCCGTCATGAGTGCTTCCCCTTGGCGGCAGGGGGCCGTGGTGATTCTAGGGCTGTTCACTGCCATGCAGGCCTGCGGTGGATCCGATTCTGCACTGCCTCGCATCGCCGCAACCGGAGCCGCTGGAGCAGGAAACTCGACGTCCACCGATGGCTCCATGAGCACGGGCGGTACTGGGACCAACTCGGGTGGCGCAAGCTCAAGCTCCGGTGGTAACGCCACCGTTGGCGGACTCGGCGGCGCGAGCTCGCTGTCGGGTGGCAACGGAGGCGTAACCATCACGCTTCCTGACGGCGCTGTTGTCACGCCCACCAATCAGGCCTGCGCCACGCAGACCACCGTCGGCGAGCGGACGCCGCTCGACATGTATTTCATGATCGATATTTCCGGCTCGATGCAGGAAGAAATTTCGCCGGGCCTCACTCGATGGGACGCGGTGAGCCAAGCCATCGTCGCGTTCTTCAATGACCCGCAATCCGCGGGGATTTCAGTCGGTCTTCAGTATTTTCCTTTGCGCAAACCAGGTGTCCCCACCGGCTGTCTAACGGATGCCGAATGCGGCGCAGGCGCACCCTGCCTGCTCGCAACCTGTTACTGCGGCAATAGTCCCAGGTGTCCCAGGCCACCGCCGATCATCCCGTGCTCGAGCGCCGGCGACTGCTACGCCGGCTGGTCATGCGTAAAACTGGGAGAGTGCAGCTCCAGCACCCAGCTTTGTCTGGGGCCGGGTTTGAACTATGGGGGAACCTGCGGCACCTGCAACGCGTTTTCCGCTTCCAACCCCAGCGCTTGCGTGAATTTTGCTAGCTGTACACCCAGCGACTACGCCATGTCCGCAATACCGATCAGCCTGCTGCCCGGAGCTGCACCGCAGCTCGACGGCTCGATCACCGGCACGGTGCCGAAAAACGAATCTCCTTATGAGACGCCCACCCCGCCCGCGCTGGCGGGCGCCATTCAATATACCCAGGGTTGGTCGCTAGCCAATCCGGCGCACACGGTGGTAACCGTGCTGGCGACCGACGGTTTCCCCAACGTTTGCATCACGAACACAAGGGACCCCACCGCTGATGTCGTCACCGTCGCTCAGCAGGGCTTTCAGGGCACCCCGAGCATTCGCACCTTCGTTGTCGGCGTTTTCGGGACCGCCAAAACCACCGCGGCTCCGGAGCTGAACCGGATAGCGGTAGCGGGCGGTACCAGCCAAGCATTTTTGGTGGATGATTCGGCCACCACCACTCAGCAATTCATCGACGCGCTCAACACCATCCGGGGCACGGCGCTCGGCTGCGATTACCAAATCCCGGCGTCGCCCACCGGGCAAACGCTGGACTATTTCCGGGTCAATGTGCGCTTCACCGACCCAGCGGCGTCAGCCCCGCAGACGCTCTACTATGTGGGGAGCTCCGCTAAGTGCGACCCGACCCTCGGTGGTTGGTACTATGATGCGGACCCGAGCACGAGCGCGATACCCAGTCGCATCAGCGTTTGCCCGACGAACTGCACCCAATTTCAAGCTACCCCACTGGGTCGAGTCGACATCGAGCTGGGGTGCGAAACTGCTTTGCCGCCCATTCTCTGACCGCATTCTGCCCTTGAGCCAACGCTCAGGCAGACCCAAACGGAGGCGAGGCTCCCCGGGGTCTGGGCGAATCGGCGGGCTCGACCGCTTTTCTGCGCTGCGGCTGCGACTCGATCGCTTTGGGCAGCTGGGCTCGCTGATTACGTTGCACGTCCTCCAAGAGCCGGCGGTTCACGCTGAGGAGGTCCGCCACCAGCGCCAGCAAAGCGGTTTGAAAGCCTATCAGCATCAACACGCAAGCCAAGATCAGCGATTGGATGTGGCCCCCGCTGCCGCCGCGGAACCAAAAAACCAGGAAGCGCACGCCGATCAGGAAACCACTGACGAAAATCACCACCCCGGTGGTCATGAAAAACTTGAGCGGGCGGTAAACGATGAAAATGCGGAGCAGGGTGAAAATCGATCTCCGCACGTAAGAGAGCGTGCTTTTCACCAAACGAGACGGTCTGAGAAACCCGTTGACGCGAATGGGCACCGACACAATGCTCATGTTCTTTTGGCCCGCCTGCACGATGGTCTCCAGGGTGTATGTGTATTCGCTAAATACGTTCAGGGCCATTGCGGCTTCGCGGGTCATGGCGCGAAAACCGCTCGGCGCATCGGCAACCGACGTTCCGCTCACCGCGCGAACCACCCAGCTGCCGAACCGTTGGAGCAACTTCTTCGATAGCGAGAAGTGCTGGATCTCTTCGATCGGCCGCGCGCCGATCACGATGTCCGCCTTCCCTTCCAAAATTGGCTGTATCAACTTGACGATATCTGCACCGCAATATTGGTTGTCCGCGTCCGTGTTGACGATGATGTCGGCTCCGTGCTCGAGACAAGTCTGGAGGCCGAGCATGAAGGTTTTGGCCAGACCCTGGTTTTTTCGAAATCCCACAACGTGATGGACGCCGAGTCGGCGCGCGACTTCCGCGGTGTCATCGGTGCTGCCGTCATCGATAACGACAAATTCGATGAGGTCGATCCCCGGAAGAGCTCGCGGCAGCTCCGACAAGGTGACGGGCAGCGCCGCCGCTTCGTTGAAGCAGGGGATTTGAATGGTGAGCTTGGTCACTTGCGCTCGTACCTATTTTGCAGGAACGGATATTCTATCGCCATACCCTGGAACAGGGTGCGGGACCGGGGCGGCGAACCAGCGCGGAAGCGCTCGAGAAACCAAACGGAGTCGCCGCTCGCCAGATTTACCACGCGCCCACTGATGAAGCCGCGACCAAGGTCCACGTAACGACCGATGGTGTCGCTTTGCCAGACCGCCTCTACCACCTCTAGATGGGAGGAAAAGGCCTCACGCGGGCGGATCAGCGGTGTCACGGTGTGAAAGTACTCCGGATCCAGCTCTGGATAACACTCTGGACAAGTACGGCCGTAAGCGGGGTACACGCCTCTTGCGGTGCCGCGGGTCGCGATTACGCTATTGCTGAGTCCCCACATTTCGATGGGCGCCGCTTGGGTGTAGTACGCCATGACCCCCCCGTAGTCCGTTACCAGACGCGCGCCGGGAGGAATGGCCAGAGTCAAGTAGCTCGCGGCTCGCTTTAAACTCGAAACGTGTTCGACCTGTTTCTTGGCTAGGGCGATTTTGTAGAGCACGTATCCCACATTCGAAACATGCGGTTCAAGGCGCATGGCGATGAAGACAAAGCCGCAGGCTAAGCCGCCAACAGCAGCGAATTTGACCCAGGTGCCTCGAGCCGCTGCGAGTAGTTTTTCGGCTGCCCAGGCGCACAAGACCAGCAGCAGGGGCGCCGCCGGCAACACGAAACGAGCGGACGGCATCCAATCCCCCCCGACACGAATCGCGTACGCCAGCTGCAACAACGCGAACCAGCCTAGCGCCAGAGCAGCGCGGTGACGGCGCCACACCAGATATCCCAGCGCGAAAAGGCCAAGGAATAGTCCGCTGGACGTAACCTCGGTGAAAACGTATTCATAGCCCAGGTACGGGAGCTCCTGCGAAACCAAAGCCTTGGCATAGTACGGACTGGGCAGCGGGAGGCCGTAATACCGCCAACGCCAAGCGAACCACATCAGCCAGACGGCAACACCCGGCAGTGCCCATCTCAATAGCGCGAACAGGGAGAAGCGGCGCCCCGCCCAGCTCGATCCCGCCTCGAAGAGAACGATGAAGCCCAGCGGGATGAATCCGTCTATGCGCATCAGTGCCGCCGCGGTAAACATCGCAATCGCCCCGCACCGAGCCGGCAATGACCGGACGCCGCGAACGTACAGCAGGAAGCCGGTCACGATCAGCGCGACATAGGGCACGGTTTCCAAGCCCGACTGGAAACCGAGCGATACATCCACGTCCATTGCCAAGAGCAGCGCCGCGCCGGCGGACCAGCCGCGGCGAGCGCTGGTGCGCGCCAAGAGGTAGGTGGAGGTTAAGAGCAGCGCGGCAAAGGGCACCGCAATGATACGCGCCAAAACGATGGGATCGACTTGGTGCCAGAAACGCAATGGAGCAGCCACCATAACCATCCAAAGGAAATTGGAATACCCCTCTACCTTCACACCATGCCCGTACACCGGACCCGCACCTCGTGCCAGATTCTTGGAGAATGAAAAGGTGATGTACGCATCGTCAATAACGAAGGGCACTGCCGTACCTAGCTCCCAGGCAAATACAGCTAGCAGCAAAATGACTAGGACCACGCCCAGCCACCTGCTCTTCAACGCCCGGTCGAGCAAGGCGCTACGCGGTACCTGAAACACCCCGAACATGCTTAGCCTGGCCATTTACCGTAAAGTGGAACACCGCGAAAAATGTTTTACTACCCGGAGAGCTCGGCGGCGTTTTTCTGGAAGACATCGAAAATGAAAGCCAATGCCAGTTTCACGGCGCGCGTGCTCGCCGCCTCGCTGGGCGACACCAGCCAGATGGCTTCGCGAACCACCTGCTCACCGAAACGCACCAACTCCGGCGCGCGGTCGCCGAGCACACAGGGTAGGACTCCGACGCCCAGTCCGGAAGCGATCGCGCACAGCACAGCCCCGGCATCGTCGACACGGGTGATGCCGGCTCCGGAAGCGGCGGCCTCGTCGAGCCAGTGGAAGGCCGGGGGATAGGCCACGCGGTCCGGGTAGCCAACGAATCGGTGACCGGCCCAACTGTTACCACTGTTTGGGTGCCGGTGTTTTTGGGCATAGACGCGCGAAGCATACAGGGTCGACCCCAGCTCGCCCGCGCGCCGAACCACGAAGTCGCCGTGCTGGGGGCGCGAGTTTCGGATGGCGATGTCCGCTTCGCGCTGCGACAGGTCCAGCATCCGTGAGGTCGCAGCTACAACCAGATCGATCCACGGCGCATCCCGAAGCAAACGAGACACCCGGGGAAGTAGCAGCTCGCAACAGAACCACTGCGGCGCGGTGATGTTCACCGTGCTGCGGGGCGCACCGGGCAAATCCGAGAACTGTGACCCGAGCCGAGTCAGCTCGGCGTTGACTCTTCGGCCGGAGCCGGCCGCAAGCCGACCCGCAGGGGTCGGGATCCAGCCGCTCGCCTTACGGGCGAGCAGCCGGGCGCCTAGCGCCTCTTCCAGCCGGCCCACCCGACGAGCCACAGTGGCTTTGTCCACGCGCAGTTTGCGCGCCGCTGAGCTCACTGACCCGCACTCGCAAACTGCAAGCAGAAACCGAAGGTCGTCCCATTCGATCGCCATGGCGCATTATTGCACGGGGGAGGGGAGAATTTTCGCCTTTCCGGCGCGCCTCCCGCGGGGCAAAAAAGGGGTGCCCCTGAAAGGAGAGCTGCCATGAGCGATTCAAAGGTTAAATTGATCCAGTCTGTCTACGAGGCCTTCGGCCGCGGCGACGTGCCTTTCATCTGCTCCCAGGTCCGAGCCGACGCGCGGTGGGACTTCAACGTGACCCGGAGCGACGTCCCGTGGCACGTACCGGTGACCGGCCCCGGTGAGGTCCCCAAGTTTTTGGCTTCCTTTATGGACCACGTCCAGCTCGAAGCCTTCGAGCCGCGCCAATTCGTCGCCATGGGCGACGAGGTGATCGCGCACATTCGGCTGGCGTACACCATACGGCACACCGGCGCGCGCGTGGACGAAGAGCAGCTGCACTGGTGGACGGTGCGCGAGGGGAAAATCGCGCGCCTTCGCCACTTCGAAGACACCGCGCAGGTGCTGGCTGCGTGGCACGGAGGCGCGTAGCCATACGAATACAATAGAGAAGCCGGAACCGCTGGCTACTTTAGTTCGTACAGCTCCATCGCATTGGTGGAGAGGATTCGCTCCCCAATCGCCAGCGCGACGGGCTTGGTAAGATACCGAGAGCTGATTTTCTCCGCTAAGACTTCGGCCAAGATGCGACGGGTGTACTTGGCGGTGCCGTATTGTTCTTCCAGGTTGGCGCAGTCGGTTCCGAAAGTGATCCGGCGGCCATCGATCATATCGATGGCGTCGTGCAGCGAACGCTTGGCTGCCGCCGGTGAAAACAGCGCCATCCAGGCCAGGTCCAGATACGCATTGCCATAGTAGCGGACCAGCATGATGGACTCCTGCGTATAGGGGTAACCACCGTGCAAAAAAACGAACTTGGCGCCGTAGTAGCGGCCGCTGAAGAGCAAGTTGTTCAGCCCGAGAGGGTTCGAGTTTCCCACCACGTTCCAGTTCTGCTGATTCCCGGTGTGAAACTGAATCGGTCGCTGAAGCTCCGCAACCATGGAGAGCAGGCGGGTCATCAGGTAGTCCTCGAGCGCTTTCCGGTCCGGAGGCTTCAATTCCTGGTGATCCAACACGCGGGTAAAGAGCTGACCGGCTTTCTGAGCCGGCACATCATCCTGGAAATCCAGGCTCCGAAAGTAGGCGGCGGTGGACTTGAGCCCTACGCCCCCACCGGAAAAAAATTTCTTAATCTCCTGGAACATCAACTCTTCGTGGTCCGCGATATTGCGCACTTTCGCCTGGAACGACGAGTGCACGGCATCCACGCTCCACGGCCCATCCTTCTTCTCGCGGCCGGTTATGAAGATGAAGGCGTCGGTGTTCCACATCGGATGCACCCGTCGCGACGGCATGTCGCTCTGACGGCGTGGCTGATTCTGGAGCCAGATGACATGCGCAATGTTGGCTCTCTCCAGCACCTTTTCATACCAACCCGGATCGCGGTGAGCCTGATCCATTCGGGAAGATATTTGCTCGACGTTGCTATCGTTGAGCTCTTCTTCCGGGCCCAAGCCGTACAAGTCACGCAACGCCTCCAGAATCGGGCGGAGATAAGCGTGATGAGCATTGACCTTGAGTTGCTGCTGGATCTCCTGCCAGGTTTCTCCGTAGATGAATTCCGCAACGTAGGTGGTGGCGCCGAGCAGACGCACTACGTCGTAGCGACCCGATTGACCCAAGCTCTTCTTTACGTCGTCCGGGCTCGGAACGTGACTGTGCGTGTCCACATACGGCATTCGCTTCAGTTCTTGCTCGAGCTCCGAAGCCAGCGGGGAAAGGGAAGTAAGACCTGTCATCGGCTCTGTCCGGCCAGGCTTTCCACGGGAAGACGCCACATCAGGAACTGTCTTCGGACTTTGCAACCTGCGCTCCGCACATGCATCCAGCCCAGCCGCGACCGCCCAGAGCAGAAGCGCGCGTCGGCTGACACGAGACAGGTCCACCTTTTTGAGCTGGTTAGCGACCGAATCCATTCGGAATAGATAACTCGGCGGCCCGAGAAATTGCGAGGTAATGTGTGTGGCCCATGGCATCACCTTTTCGCGCGATGACTTTCAACATCCGAACCGCCGCGGCTGACGATGGGCCAAATCACTGGGATCTGCGAAAGGAGCTGGTCGCAAAGACCATCCGCGAGAACGACCCGGACCTTTTGGGCGTGCAAGAGCCGACCGAATCGCAATGGGAGGAAATGTCGAGGGCCCTGGCCGCGAAGTGGACAGGGGTTGCGCAGGGCCGTCGCGATGGGCGGGAGCGGTTGGCGCACCTTCAGGGGCTCTTCTACCGCACCGAGCGGTTCGATCGAATAAGGGATGGGGTTTTTTGGCTTTCCGACACTCCGCACGTACCCGGCAGCATCAGCTGGGCTCAAGACTGGGGTGCCCGTATCTGCGTCTGGGCACATTTGATGGATAAAGAGCTGGCCCGCGAGCTCGTGTTTGCCGTGGTGCACGTGGATACCGCCGAAGCCGCCTGGCTCCCATCGGTAAAAGTTCTGTCCGGGGAGCTACCCCCGATCGCGACCGGAGCACCAATAGTCCTGGTCGGCGATTTCAATTGTTCGGCGGGGTGCGAAGCTTGGCGGTGGATTACGGGGCCGGGGGGATTTTCGGATGCCTGGACGGCAGCGGGCAATCCGGATCGCGGCATCACCACCTTCAACGCGTTTTACTCCATCCCCATCCTGCCCTTGCACGATCTACCTCGGCTCGAGAAGTGGATGCACCAGACCTGCGACTCCATGCCGCAATTTGCCCATTATCCGGGGCATGTCATGGAACACCAGAACTACCGGATCGACTGGATCCTCACCCGAGGCGCTCCCCGCGCGACCGAGGCGCGGGTGGATACGCGGGATTTTGACGGCCGGACACCGTCGGATCACTATCCGGTGATCGCCGCGCTGGATTGGGCCGACTGAGTCTTTTCCAGCTTTGCGAGCTCGCGCTGGCAGGTTTCAAGGAGCCTACGGGCATTGACCACCCACGGCTCTCGATCCGGTTCGGCCCTTTTCAAATACTCTTCGAAGTGACCGATTGCGTCCTTGTAGGCCGCTGCGCCGATTTTTGGGTCAGGCGCGGAGCGCGCCACCGCCATGTCAGTGAGTCCGCGGATGTACGCCTCTTCGTACGGCGGGACGAAAAATACTTCGTTGAGCGCCAGGACGAAGTCCATCAGCCTAACCGAGGTAGATGGGACACGCATGTTGGCGGCAATCGCGAGGGCCTTGAGTCCGGCGGGCAGATCGCCGCTCCGCTCGAGGGCGACGCCGAGCGCGAGGTAAGCGAGCACCTGCGTCATGGGGTCCTGGGCGAGCGAAATAGCCGTTCGGCAATCGCTGACGGCCTCCTTCAGTTTTCGGAGCCGCGTGTCGGTATCGCATCGGTTATAAAAGGTGCTGGCGCGACGATCCGGATCCCACATGGCCTCCAGCGCGTGCGTGTACGCGTCGTATTCCCGCGCGGGATCATCCAGCCTGGCGTAGAGGATCCCGAGCTCGTACCAGCCGTTCGGAGCCAGCGGCGAGCTTTGCGCCATTCGCAAGGCTTTTTCGAGGACGTCTCGACCGCGGGATAATTCAGCGGGGGATTCGCCCGCCGCTACGTATAGCCGCCCCAGGAGGAACCAAAGGCGGCTATCCGGAAGCTCTGTGGCGCGGTTTACCTCGAGCAGGCGAATCGCTGCCAAAATCGTGGCTTTGTCGTTCAGGGAATCGGAATCCAACCCCAGCAAACCCAGCAATAAAAGGGTGTTGCCGCTCCTCGCCCGAGCCCGAGCCCGAGCTGCTTCATAGAACTGCGTTTCCACGCGGGACAACAGCTGCTCTGCCCGGCGCAGGCGCGGATCGCGCGCCGCATCCCAAATCGAAGCTTGTGCGAAAGCGCGCTGCGTGAGCGTCAGCCCCCCGAATACGAGAGCCGAAGACATCAGCGCCAAACAGATTCTTCGACCGGGTTTCATGGCCGTCTCATTTGGCGTCCCCAGACCGCCCGACGGGAGTATTCCGCGCCCCACTGCGCGCGAGCTTGCGCCGTGCGTGTTCGGCCCACGGACCGAACCGGCAAGCTTGAGACTTCAAATACGATTGCCAGCGCTCCGCCGCGAGTTCGCGGTCGGCGCGCTCGGCCAAAACCGCGCTGAGCGCGTAGAGCTCACCGTCCGGGAACACCAGCCTCAGTGCCGGGTTGCCGCCGGGCGAAGGCGTGGGCACAGATCGCGCCGACCAGCGCACTGGAGAGCCGGCATTGGCGGGGCGTTCTGGCGCCGGTGCTTCGTCGGCCTGCTCGAGCGCCTCCGCGAGCTCGTGCACGACGGAGGCATCTTCGAGCTCTGACAAGACTCCGCGAGCTTGCTCCGCCCGCCCCTGTCGGTCCAATGCGAGAGCCAAAGATGCTACCGCAAAGACTCGCAATCCCGGCACCAGCCCTCGTCTCTGCGCCTGGCTAAGAAATCCTATCGCCTCGTTGAGCCCGGACTCGCCCCGTGTCATCGCAAGGTTACTCGCTTCGATATACACAAGTTGCTCGCGAACCGTTTCGTCAAACAAAGAAGCGCGCGGGACCAAGACGCGGAAGGCTTGACGCGACTCATTCAAGTCGCCGGCCAAAGCCGCGGCCACCGCGTAGTCGTGCAACGCTTCGGACGCCTGCAGAGCCTGCGGCTGCGCGCCGAAGGCAGCGTGGAGTGCCGCGTACGCTGCGTCCGGGCGCTCCAGGGCCAGAAGTGCGCGTCCCTTGAGCACCTGCGGCTCTGCCCGAGTTGGCATCTTAGTGCCTGCGCGCTCTGCCGAGGCGAGGGCCGCCGTGGGGTTGGTTCTGAGCTCGGCATAGCCCCGGGCCAACTCCGAACAAAACAAGTTCAATTCCGCTCGCCGCGGGCGATCCCAGAGCGCTCGTACTCTTGGGGCTTGCTCCCTGGGGGGAGCGCAGTCGGCAGGGCGCGCGCTCGATGATGCGAGCGCATCCAAATCAGGCACCGTGGCGGCCGCGTCCGGGAGGCAAAGCGCGTTCAGCCCGGCGATGGCAAGCCCAATCCGCACCAGCGGAGACATTTTTTAAACGTAACCCGCGAAGCCCGGCACAGCCAGGGTTTGCCTTCGCCGGCTTTATGGCGCCGCGGCGCGGCCAACGAAAGGATTGTGCAAAACGATGGTCTGCTTGCGCTGCGGCCCCACGCTGACCAGGTATATGGGCACCCCCGCGCCTTCCTCCAAAAAGCGAATGTAGGCCCTGGCTGCGCGGGGCAAGTCATCCAGCACTTTGGCGCCCTCCAGTCGCTCGGACCAACCTTCGAGCTCTTGGTAAACCGGCCGGAGCTCAGACGGCCGGTCCACGAGCTCGATGGGCAGCTCCTCCTTTTGCCCCTTCGCTGTGTCATAAGCCACACAGACGCGCACCCGATCCAGACCGGTGAGCACGTCCAGTTTGGTCACCGCGAGACCGTCCAGACCGTTGACGCGCGCCGCGTAGCGCAACGCCGGCAGGTCCAGCCAGCCGGTGCGGCGCGGGCGCCCGGTCACGCTGCCGAACTCGGCGCCCGCCTCGCGAAGGTGAACCCCCATAGCGTCATCGAGCTCGGTGGGAAACGGCCCCGCTCCAACTCGAGTCGCATACGCTTTGGACACCCCAATCACCGTGTCAATCCGATTCGGGCCGATGCCCGCTCCGATCGCCGCGCCCCCTGCGACCGCATTGCTCGACGAAACGAACGGGTACGTGCCGTGGTCCACGTCGAGCAACGTGCCTTGAGCCCCCTCGAACATCACACGCGCGCCAGCCCGAATCGCCTGATCGACGGCCGAAGAGGCATCACCGAGCAACGGCTGGATCCTCCTCGCTTGCGCCCGCAACGGCTCCAAGAGTCCCTGGAGCGAAGGCGGCTCGCCGCCCAAGGCGGCGATTGACGGCGTCCACGCTTTCAGTGCCACCTCAACTTTGCCAGCTAACCTATCGAAATCTTTTAGATCTCCAGCATGTATGCCCGTCCTTCGAACCTTGTCTTCATAAGCTGGGCCAATCCCCTTTTTTGTGGTCCCGATGGCCTTGCCGCTCTCCGCGGACGACTCCCGCAGGCTGTCCAAGAGCACGTGATAGGGCAGCACCAAGTGCGCGCGGTCACTCACGAGCAGCCGTTCTTCGATACCCTCGTATCCCCTGCCCACGAGCTCATCGATCTCGCTGATGAGCACTTGCAGGTCAATCACCATGCCCTGGCCGAGAACGCAGCGCGTTCCGGGACGCAAGATCCCGGTGGGAATGAGGCGCACCACCAGACGATCGTCGCCGATGACCACGGTGTGCCCGGTATTTGGACCCCCCGCGTAGCGCACCACCATGTCGGCAAATTCAGTGTAGATATCGACGATCTTTCCTTTTCCTTCGTCGCCCCACTGCGCTCCAACCACCACTACTGCTGTCATGTTTTGGGTTTCCCTGTGCTGAGTGCCGCCACCACCAGGCCGAACGCGCCCGCGGGCAGGCTCAGCTCGGAGCGGTCAAAAACGCCCTTCAACGTGAGCGCTCCAGACCCGTCCACGCTGAGCAAGTGGGAGAAATGCCAGGCGCCCGCGTAGTCTAGGGGATTTTCTTCCGGTGCTGCCGCGCAACGAACGCCCCCCGCGCGCAAGGCGCCAAGCATCGATTCAGCGTCGGTTCGACAAGCCACCAGCACTCGTGTCGTTTCTGGGATTGGGGAGCTGCTTTTTGAGAGCGCCCAATCGAGATTGTCGATGTCGACGGCAAAACCCGCAGCCGGCCGCGGAATTCCAAACTTCTCGAACAGCCCATCGTATCGCCCGCCCGAACCGAGCGCTTCTCCCGGGCCTTCCGCCAATATCTGAAACATCGCTCCGGTGTAATAGTTAAAGTTCCAGATCTCCCCGAAGTCCATGGACACCCGCGCCCCGACGCTCTTCGTCCGCGCCGCCTCCCAAAGCGTCTTCAGCTCCAATGCCGCCGAGCGCGCCGGGGTAGCCCCTAACACCCGCTCGGCTTCGGGCCAGATCTCCTCCCCGCCGTGTAGCTCCGGCAAACGCGCCAGCGCCTGGGCTATAGCCCCATTAACGCGGCGCTCTTCGGCGAGCTCCGCTACCGCGGCGCCATCTTTTACCTTCAGAGCCTCGATGAGCTCGGGCCACGATGGGCGGGGCACCCCCTGCATGAGCGATGCCACGACCCCGGCGTGACCGATATCCACCACGAATTCAGAAAGCCCGCTGGCGCTAATGGTGGCCGCCGCGACCAAAAGGATCTCCATGTCTCCCTCCGGCCCGCTCCGTCCGATGAGCTCGATTCCTGCCTGCTCGATCTCGTGTCTGCGGCGCGCCCGCTCACGCCTCTGACGAAGGACCGAGCCATGATAACAAAGACGCGCCGGCGGCGGCGCATCGGCGAGCCGCGTCGCCAAAAGGCGCGCCACCTGGGGGGTCATGTCCGGCCGAAGCGCCACCACTTCCCCGGTGTTTGGCTCCACAAACCGGAGCACCTCCGCCGGGTCGAGAGTGCCCAGCCCCTGCTCCAAAACTTCCGCATACTCAAAGGCGGGCAGAGCCACCCGCTGGTAACCCCATAACTCGAAGCTTTCCATCAGCTGTCGGGTGAGCGCGCCCCGACGCTCCGCTTCGCGCGGCAATAGGTCCCGCATTCCCGCAGGTAGCGGGTGCGACAGGGACAAAACGCCGGTCATGTTCGAAGCTCCAAAAATCGGGCGCAGCCTAGCACGGCCGGGTTCGACCTGCCGCCGGTTCTCGGTGTATCCATCTGCTCGAGATGACCTCACAGCGTGAGCAGTCCGCAGACGAGCGAAAAGGCGAAGGCCAGCTTGGCGACTCTGTTGATGTCCGAGAACACGGCGCCGCCCGTGAAGGCCAGCCCCAAACGCTCGACCGGCGCTTGTTCATGCAGCTCGTGGTGTTTGATAGCCGCGGCAAGAGCGGCGCTTTGGATGCCCTTCGCGAACTCGGCGCCGAGCTCGAACGACGCCAAGCGCCCAGCGTCCTCTATGAAGACTTGAGTCATCCCGATTCGATCGGGCTACTCGCTTACAGCGAAGATCCTTCAGACTTCGTGACCAAAGTGCGCGGCGCTTACGCCTCGGCGCGCGAGCTGGGCCTCAGGGTGCGACCGGCGCTCAGCATGATAGGGCGCACTTACTCGAGCGGCTTCGAGCCCGACTTAGAGTATTGGCTCCTGCGCCGCCCTCGCGAGACGGTCCAAAACCCCGCCTGGCCGTGGGCCATTTGGTACCCCCTTCGTCGTAGCGGCGCTTTCGAACGCCTGCCGCCCGAAGTCAAAGGGCAGATTTTGCGCGAGCATGCCCAGATCGGAAAGGCCTACGGCGCCAAAGACCTCGCTCACGATATTCGCCTCGCCTGCCACGGTTTGGACGCCCACGATAACGAGTTCGTCATCGGTCTGGTCGGCAAAGAGCTCTACCCTTTATCGCACCTTTTACAAGCCATGCGCCGGACCCGGCAGACTTCTGAATACATAAGCCAAATGGGACCGTTTTTTGTCGGCCGCGTCGCTTGGCGCTCGCCGGCTTAAGAGCCGATGAACGCGCGGTAAGCGGCGCTCAGGTCCGCAAAACGCCGTTCAATGGCAGCGCGTTCACTGGGCGCCGCGCTGGGGTATCGGTCGGGATGCGCACTCGCAAGGCGTCGACGTAACGCGCGTCGCACCGAATCTTGGTCCGCTTCTCTACCGGGTTCGAGCTCACTGCTCCAGTGCAGATCGCGCTCCGCTTCGGTTCCATTATTCGCGGCAAGCGCATCGCGACCTCTGGGGCGGCCGTGAAGAAAATCCGCGGGCAGGAGCGGTAAGGCTCGCACTGCGTCCGGCGCCAAGTGCGCAACGCGAAAACGAAGCTCCGCCTGTCGCAGGTCGAACAGCGCCTCCAGACGCTCCTTGGACTGTTTGCGCAGTGCCACGGCGACTTGCAGCTTCGAAACATGCCGCGCCTCCACCAAGAGGTGCGCAGCGCGCCGACCTGGGCAGCTGCGCAGCAAGCGCTCGAGCTCGTAGAGCGCACTCGGTCCAATCCATCCGTCGCGGCGCAAGAACTCCCCGATTTTAGGCGCCCCCAGGGGCGACTCCACTTCTTGCACCAGCCCAGAAATTAGATGGATTCGGTGCGCTCGGTCCGGCCCGCAGAGCCGCCCTTCAATCAGCTCCAAAACCCCGTTCACGCGCGCGCGAAAACTAACTCCGAGCGCATCGCCCAACGTGGCGGGTCCGAGCTTACCGGGAAGCCGCATGGCTTTGCGGATAATCCTGATGTTGGCCGAGGGACAACTTAAGCGAATGCGCCGGCGGTGGCGGTTTGCAAACAAGCGCTAATCCGCGCTCGGAGGTGCATAAAAGTCCACCAGCCGGATGGGCGTGGGCGACAGGCGCAGCTCCATCTCCGAGCGTTCGCCGTGCGGATCACCGCCGATTTGAAAGGGAGCTGGTGGATCCAGCTCGACCTTCACCGCGTCCACCAGGTAATCGAAAAGCACGTGCGGGTTTTCGTAACTTCCTCGCCAGATGGCGCCGAAGTTTTTTACAAAGCGGATTGGACCCATAGTGGCAATTCTAAGGTGCATTCGATCTTCGCGGTCTTCGGCATGGGGAAACACGCGAAATCCAAATCCGTAATAGGGGATGGTTGACAGCGCGGCCAGGCGCATCGGTCCCTCGTAAAGGATCTCGCCTTTGCGTACTGCCGAGAAAACCCTGCCCTTGCTCCCGATGCGCTGCGCATCACAACCCTGGTTGATCACCCGGCAATGAGACATTTTGCGAAACAAATAGCCCGGCAGTGAACGGGTCACCGTGGCAATTCCGTAACTTACTGCCCCGGACGCAACGCCCCTGAGCGGCGTCTTGAGCAGTCGATTTTTCACTTGTGCGTAATCGCCGAGCACCAACGCATCGGCCCCAAAACCACAAAATGGCGCGATGTAGTCCTCAACCTCGATGAGCCGCAGGGGCCGGCTACCGGCATCGACTAAAAGGCGCTGGATGTCGGCCGCCAGACCTTGGCCTTTGGCCTTGCTCGCGCCGACCACCCACGCCAGCGCGTTGCCGGTCCCCAGCTGAAGCAGCCCGAACCGCGGCAATGAGCGATTCTGCCTGCGCGCCTCCCGAACCACTTCGGTCACCATCACGGTGAACGTGCCGTCGCCCCCACCGGTGAGGACGGTCCCGTAACCGCGCGTCACCAGGGTTCGGGCGATCTCGCGCGCATCGGTAAGTTTATGGGAAACGAAGAGGTCTCCCCCCTTCAGGATCTGGTCCAGGGTGGAGACCACTTGTTGCGTGACGCTCTTGGCGTTGCCGTTCACCACCACCGCGATGCGCGCTCGCCGAGCGGAGTCGGGTGGCCAGGAAGTGGGCTGAACGGAGGGCGGGTCGGTTTCGGCCACTATTCGAGGCTCAAACGTAGCAAATGCTAATCCTCGGGAGTAATCCGGTGCAGCATGCCTTTTGTCGACGAATGTGTGCTGCGCGTGGAGGGAGGACGCGGAGGCGACGGCTGCGTGGCATTTCGCCGCGAGAAATACGTCCCGTTCGGCGGGCCATCAGGGGGGGACGGCGGCCGCGGAGGCGATGTGATCTTGGTCGCGGCTCCCGGGCTTTCGACCCTCTATGATCTGGTGCATGAGCGGCTCATCCGAGCGCGACCGGGCGCGCCGGGACAGGGAAAAGATCGCGCCGGCCGAGCTGGGGCCAACCGAGAAATACGGGTGCCGCTCGGGACCATCGCACACGACGTCGATCGACACCTCCAGCTCGGCGAGTTGACTGGGCCGGGGCAACGATTGACGGTGGCAACGGGAGGCAACGGCGGCCGCGGAAACAAGCACTTCGCAACCTCTACGGAACGCGCTCCGCGCCGCGCGGAAGAGGGAGCGCCGGGGGAGCAGCGCACGCTGCGCTTGGAGCTCCGACTCATGGCCGATGTCGGCTTGGTAGGGCTCCCCAATGTTGGAAAAAGCACGCTGATCCGCGCGGTTAGCCGGGCAAGGCCTAAAGTTGCCGCCTATCCATTTACGACCCTTCGGCCCCATCTGGGTGTGGTGACCGTCGGGGAGCAGAGATACGGCTTGAGTCAGAGCTTCGTCTTAGCGGACCTTCCAGGGTTGATCCCTGGGGCGAGCCAGGGAGCGGGCGTTGGTGCGCGATTTTTGCGCCACCTCGATCGCGCACGGGTGCTCTTGCACCTGGTGAGCTACACCGACGATCCCGACCGATCCCCAATCATGGACTACCGAGCAATTCGCAGTGAGCTCGCTAAGAGTAAACCCGAGCTCTGTGACCGGCCAGAGGTGGTCGCGTTGACGAAAGCCGACCTTACGGAAGTCCGCGAGGCCTATCCCTCCGCTCGCGCCGAGTTTGCCGAGCAAGGCATTGACCTTTGGCTCGTGAGCTCGGCAACCCATCAAAACCTGGAGCACCTGACGCGGGAGCTCTGCGAAAAGCTCGGTTGAACCGCTGCGACTCCGGCGCTCCGCACAAAGGCGTCGGCCGCTCCTTTCAAGCGCCCATTAAAATGGCCCCGAAGAGCCCGGGCGGAGGGGAGCACCTTGGGCCTTCGGGGCCGCCAGCTTTCAACACTTGAGCCCCGCGGGCTATTCCGGAAGGTGTGAACGGCGTTCGGGGACAGATGCCCCCGGCCCATCGACCCGGCGGCATAGCTCGACCGCCGGCTTCCGCTCACACAAAGAGCGGCGCCATCCGGAGCCCTTCCACTTGA
>DASXTY010000745.1:0-2106 GCA_036505155.1 Polyangiaceae bacterium
CGGCCTGCGGCGAGAAGACATCCACGGCTGGGGAAAACTGGCGCCGGGCACCTGGCGTGATTTGATGGTGCGTCCGGATTGTCTCGATGTGACACAGAAAGAAACGGGCACTCTTACTCTCGAGTTTACGCTGCCGTCGGGAAGCTACGCGACCGAAGTGTTGCGTGAGCTCACGCATTGCCGCGCGCCTGCTTGCGTTACGCCGGCTTCGAGCCTGTCATCAGCTCGGGACGCACCCAGCGGTCGAATTCCTCGGCGCTGACCAGCCCCAGCGCCAGCGCCGCTTCGCGCAGGGTAGTGCCCTCTTGATGGGCCTTTTTGGCGATCTTTGCGGCCTTGTCGTAACCGATGTGGGGGTTTAGCGCGGTGACCAACATGAGCGAGTTTTCCAGGTGCTGCTGGATCCGCTCGCGGTTCGGCTCGATGCCCTGTGCGCAGTGTTTGCGGAAGCTGTCGCAACCGTCCGCGATGAGCCGAGCGCTGGAGAGGAAGTTATGGATCATGAGCGGTTTATACACGTTGAGCTCGAAGTTGCCGCTGGCGCCTCCGAAGTTGACAGCGACGTCGTTACCGAAGACCTGCGCGCAGAGCATGGTCATGGCCTCAGATTGAGTGGGGTTCACTTTGCCGGGCATGATGGAGCTACCCGGCTCGTTTTCCGGAATGCGAATTTCGCCAATGCCGCACCGCGGACCGGAAGCCAGCCAGCGCACGTCATTGGCGATCTTCATGAGCGAAGCGGCGAGCGTCTTGAGCGCCCCGTGCGCGAACACGATGGCGTCATGCGCCGCCAGCGACTCGAATTTGCTAGGCGCGGTCAGGATGGGGTGACCGCTGAGCTCAGCTAGCTTTTGGGCGACCAGCACATCGTATTGGGGAGGCGCGTTGAGCCCGGTCCCCACCGCGGTACCGCCGAGCGCAAGCTCGGCTAGGTGGGGCACGCTCTGTTCCAAGTGGGTTAGGCCGTGGTCGAGTTGAGCAACCCAACCGCTCATCTCCTGCCCCAGCGTGAGCGGTGTCGCGTCCATCAGATGCGTTCGCCCGATTTTCGTGATGGTGGCAAAGGCACGCGCCTTTTGATCGAGCACGTCGCGCAGCGCGCGCACACTCGGTATTACTCGGTTTCGAACCATCTCGGTGCTGGCCAGGGACATCGCGGCGGGGAACACGTCGTTGGACGACTGGCTGCGATTCACATCATCGTTTGGGTGAACCAGCCGCTTCATCCCGCGCTCGCCCCCCAAAATCTCGCTGGCGCGGTTGGCGAGCACCTCGTTCATGTTCATGTTGGTCTGGGTTCCGCTGCCCGTCTGCCAAACCACGAGCGGAAACTCCTGTTCGTGTTTGCCGGCCAGAACCTCGTCCGCGGCTGTGACGATGGCCTGGGCGATGTTCGGCTTGGTAACCCCGAGGTCGAGGTTTACGAGAGCCGCGGCTTTTTTGACCAGGCACAGAGCGTGCAGCAGCTCGCGCGGCATGCGCTCCACGGAAATCTCGAAGTTTTCCAGGCTGCGCTGGGTTTGTGCGCCCCAGAGTCGCGCGGCCGGGACTTCGATATTCCCCATGGTGTCGTGTTCGGTGCGCGTTTCAGACATGGCTGCCGTTTTCCTTGCCGAGCTTTTGGCCTTTCTCACGCTGATCTCCGCGGGCAATGTACACCGCCCCGGGGGAGCCCTCCCCACCAAAAAGCCATAGATTTGACCCGACCCGCCCGGGCCGCTACCAATTCTAGGTATGTCGTTGGTCGGTGCCAGCCGGCGCACCGCCGTTGCGGTCGTAGAACTGGCGCTCCTTTTGGCCTTTGGGGCTGAGGCGCGCGCCGAGCAGGGGCCCGCCGCAGGGCCGAGGCGAGCCAATGGGGCGCGGAGCGTCGTCTCCAAGCCCGCTCCACCGGAAACGAAGCGCGCCGCGCCCGCGAAAGCCTCAGAGCCAGCAAAAGCCGCCTCGCGACCGGCTTACCAAAAGAGCCGCCCGCCCAAGCAGCCGAGCCCAACGCTCCCGGAAGGAACGCCTCGCCCGGAGCTGGATAGCGCAACCCGTCAGCAGATTGCCGGGGGTGCTACCGAAGACGACCGCGAAAACGGGGCGAACGACCCCGAGCTTCGC
>DASXTY010000746.1:0-2202 GCA_036505155.1 Polyangiaceae bacterium
CGGGCGTGGTAAGAACCCACGCTCACCGTGCAGTATCAAACTTGTAACCAGATCCGCGCCGCTTTTCTCGAGTTCTTCCGGGAGCGCGGACATCAAGTCGTGCCAAGCGGTCCGTTGGTCCCGCCGAACGACCCGACCCTGATGTTCGCCAACGCGGGCATGGTCCAATTCAAAGATGTGTTCACCGGTCGCGAAAAGCGTCCCTACACGCGCGCCGCTTCCAGTCAGAAGTGCATTCGCATTAGCGGAAAGCACAACGACCTCGAGCAGGTGGGTCTTTCTCCTCGACACCACACCTTCTTCGAGATGCTCGGCAATTTCAGCTTTGGCGACTATTTCAAAGAGGAAGCCATCGTCTTTGCTTGGGATTTTCTAACCAAAACTTTGAATCTGCCCAAGGAACGCCTTGCGTGCACCTACTTTGCGGGCGAGCAAGGAATTGCAGCTGACGAGACGGCGCGCGAGGTATGGAGGAAGGTGACCGGTTTTAGCGAAGACCGCTTGCGGGGGCTCGGGATGAGCGACAACTTCTGGCAGATGGGCGAAACCGGCCCCTGCGGCCCCTCCAGCGAAATTTATTTCTACAGCGGGCCCGAAGTAGACCCGGATGCCTTGGGTCAGGAGCAAAGCGCGGAAGGCATCGGCTGGATGGAGATCTGGAATTTGGTTTTTACCCAGTTCGACCGGACGATCGACCATGACGGCAAGGCGAATCTCGCCCCCTTGCCCTCTCCCTGCATCGATACCGGTCTTGGGCTGGAGCGGCTCGCCACTGTGCTTCAGGGGAAGACCAGCAGCTACGACATGGACCTGCTGCTGGACCTGGTGGAGCTCGTGGCGGAGCTTTCGGGTAAGCGCTACGGCCGGAGCGCCGCGCCCGACGATGTCAGCATGCGGGTCATTGCGGATCACGCGAGGTCCACCGCGTTTCTTTTGGCAGAGGGCATTCTGCCGGATCGCACCGGACGCCAATATGTACTGAGGCGGGTGATGCGGCGCGCGATCCGACATGGTCATCGCCTCGGCATAGTTGAGCCATTTCTGCACCGGGTTGCAGAACGGGTCGTCAGTCTGATGAGCGGGCAATATCCCGAGCTCTCGGAGCGGCGCGACTTGATCACCAGCGTCGCTTCTGCCGAGGAAGTCCGCTTTCGGCAAACCATCGAACGTGGACTCTACCTATTGGAGGAGCGGTTTTCCGAGCTCGAACAACGCCAGCAGCGCGTGCTCGATGGGGCCGACGCTTTCCAGCTGTACGACACGTACGGCTTTCCGCTCGACTTGACCGAGGTCATTTGCTCGGAGCGCGGATTCGAAGTGGACCGGGTCGGTTACGACCAGGCGCTGGAGGAAGCCCGTAAACGCTCGGAGTTCAAGGGTGTGGAGCGCGCCGTCGAATCCGTGTACCGCGAAGCGCTGGAGAAGGTCCCCCCGTCGGGCGTCTCGTTCGTCGGATACGAAAGGGATTCCACACAGTCGTCGGTGTTGGCGATCATCCACAAAGGGTCGCTGGTGAACCGAGCAGTGGAAGGGGAATCGGTCGAGCTGGTTACTCAAGCGACGCCGTTTTACGCGGAGCAGGGTGGACAAATCGGAGACATGGGGAAGATCGAGTCGGAGGCAGCGGGTGTAACGGTCGAGGACACACAGAAACCGCTGGCGGGGCTGGTGACGCACCGAGGGCGCGTCGAGCGCGGCGCTATCAACCTGGGGGATGCGGTTCGTCTGGAAGTGGATACGGCGCGCCGGGAGAAGATTCGCAAAAATCACTCGGCCACGCATCTACTGCACTGGGCTCTCGGTAAGGTGCTCGGCCCTCACGCGCAGCAGAAGGGGTCGCTAGTGGGTCCGGATCGGCTGCGTTTCGATTTCACGCATACGAGCTCCCTCAACGCTGACCAGATTCGCCAAATCGAGGACCTGGTAAACGAACAGATTTTGGCCAACACGCCGGTGCAAACCGAGGTGCTCAGCATGCAGGAGGCTCGCCAGCGCGGTGCCGTAATGATTTTCGAGGAGAAGTACGGAGACGTTGTGCGCTTGCTGCGCATTGGTCCTTCCAGGGAATTGTGCGGCGGCACTCATGCTCGGGCCACCGGCGACATCGGCTTGTTCAAGATTGTGAGCCAGCAAGGCATTGCGGCTGGCGTGCGGCGCATCGTGGCGACCACGGGGGAGGGATCGTTATCCTACCTCCGAGAC
>DASXTY010000747.1:0-1833 GCA_036505155.1 Polyangiaceae bacterium
GCCCGGAGGCTTCTGGACGAGCATCGGATCGATTTGGTGGTCCTGGCTCGTTACATGCAAATCCTAACCGCCCCTTTTACCCAACAATGGTTCGGAAGAATCATCAATATCCATCATTCCTTCCTCCCGGCTTTCATGGGAGCTCGCCCCTATCACCAAGCCAAAACGCGAGGCGTCAAGGTCATCGGCGCAACCGCGCATTACGTGACCAGCGACCTCGATCAGGGCCCCATCATCGAGCAGGACGTGTGCCGTGTCAGCCATCGCGACGACATCGATCAAATGGTGCAAAAGGGGCGCGAGCTCGAGCGCCGTGTTCTGAACCGCGCCGTGCGCCTCCACCTGGCTCGCCGCGTATTGATCTCCGGGAACCGGACCATTGTGTTCGAGTGATTGCAGCTTGAAGTTCTTTTTATGCCCCTAGTAGTCGTCTTCCGGGTGCTGCGCGCTCTGCCAGAGCTCATCGTATTTGGTTCGCACCCACGGGTCGAGCTGATCGCCGAATTCAATTGGGAGATGGCGAGTTTCTATGAGTCGCAGCACGTCGGCGAGATCCTGCAGTCGGTGAGCTGCGGAAATGCCCGACGCTAACTTGAGCTCTACGAAGCGTGGCAGATTGACCACTCTAAACGGTCCCGAAACGACAGCAACACTGGCCGGTTCGGGGAAGATAACCGGCTTGGGCTGGCCGTCGCCGGGGAAGTCCCCGGTCAGCAAGAAATCGACCTTGACCCCATGCACAGTATCGCGAACCGCTTTTCCGCCGGCACGAAGATTTACGTAGCCCAGGCCGAGCCAACGGGATTTGAAGCGCTCGAGTCCTTCGGGTGTGATCAGCACGTCTACGTCTTCTGTTGCGCGCACCACACCGTGTGCGCCTAGGCAAAGCGCGCCGGCGATCGCGTAATCGATGCCTTCGTCCTCGAGACGGCGCGCGATTTCCCGTGCTGTTTTTTGTACTGGAGAATCACCCACAAAAAATGCTCCCACCTGCTCGAGTGCACGCTCGAGTCCGGCGCCGATATTATCCATCAATACCCCTTCCTTGCCAGCGCCCGATCGCCCACCACGATCTCCGCGCTCGATTCCGTGACCAGCGCTATTGAGCTGTATTTTTCGGTGCGAAGCACTCTGAGCTCGGCCACGGATTCGGCCGGGAACTTGTCCTCATCGCCGCGAAGCGGAGTCGTCTCCGTGTCCACCTTGTCCGGCGAGTCCACAACGACTCGCTCGCGGGCCATGCGCGCCGCCGTGCGCAGGCTCCGGCGCCAGGTGTCTCCTTTTCGCACCACGATCAATCGGTTGCCCGGCTTGAGGCCGTCTTCACTTCCCTTGTCCAAAAACACCAGTTGGTTTTGGCCCATGTACACGTGCGGGTGCACGCTGGAGATGACGTACGTCCATGCGCTCACTTCGCTCGGGCGCGGGGATACGACTTCGAGCTTTCTGCCCAGAGGCCCCACGGCGGCTCCGCGCTCGATGACGTCCAGCGATTCGGTGATTCGTCCCCGCGCGACGTGGGTCTTCGGATCATAATGGTCCACTCGGACCGTGCCCCGAATGGTCACGATTTCGCCCGGGGGGCGTCGCGATCCTTTGACAGCTGGAGGGCGTCGCTGTCGATGAAAAACTTGGAGCTCTTGCCCGGGTCGCACGTCTTTGCCGGGCTTGAGCTGCACATAAACGTGATTGCCCTCGCCGAGCAGCATTTGATCTTCGCGCGCCCCAATCAGCTCGCCCCAGACGCCCTCGTTGGGATCGCCGATGTATCCCTGGTCACGCAAGAACACAGCGTTGGGCGCCGCTCTTCGAGGGGCGAGCAAGCGATTGCCC
>DASXTY010000748.1:0-13565 GCA_036505155.1 Polyangiaceae bacterium
GGCTGAGGACGATGACCGAAACGAGCGGCGCGAAGCGCGGACCCAAGCCCAGGGACGTAGAGAGCGTTACCCGTAACGCTGCGTAACGGTCAGGAGCTCACCGGTGTTAGCTGCCCGAGTTCAGGACGTAGTGAGCGAAACCCGGCCGTAGATCTCCGGCAACCTTGCTCGGAGCCGGCTGTCACCGACTACCCAAAGCCGTCCAAGTCGCTCGAGGATGCCGGCTCGCATCAGCATGCCTCGCACCCGACGCGTCTTCATCTCGCACGCTTTAGCGACCTCGGCTGTCGTGAGGTACGGCGGCAAGTCGGCTGCCATGAGACCGGTCAAACAGTAGCAGCAGGAGTACCAGCATCCGGTTCGCGTCTCGCCACCGATCGCGAAATCGAGCATGATTTATGGTGCCGAAGGGCGGACTTGAACCGCCGACACCGCACTTATGAAGCGCGTGCTCTAACCGGCTGAGCTACTTCGGCGAGGCATTAAAAATGCGAAGCGCCAATATGGTTTTCGGCCATGTTGGCTGTCAAGTCGCGAGAGCGCTGCCGGGCTCCACCGAAGCGGCCTGCACTGCCGCGGCGAGCGGCGCGCCGAAAAGACGACCGGCGTTTTGCGCGGTGGTTGCCTCGATTTCCTGAAGGCTGACCCCGCGGAGCTCGGCGACGCGACGAGCCGTGTGTAGGACGTAGGCGGGTTCGCAGCGTTTGCCCCGCAGCGGCACCGGCGCGAGGTACGGGCTGTCGGTCTCGATCAATATTCTGTCAGCCGGTGCCCAGGCGGCGACCTCTCTAAGCGATTCAGCATTCTTGAAGGTGACGATCCCGGAAAACGACACGAAGAAACCGAGGTCCAATACTCGCTTGGCAAAAGCGCGCCCTTCACCAAAGCAATGAATGACCCCGCCGACATCCCGCGCTGGCCCAGATTCGAGGATCTCCAGAGTATCGGCCGCCGCTTCGCGGGTGTGGACCACCAGCGGCTTTCGCAGCTCCCGAGCGACTTGGACGAAATGGGAAAATACCTGTTTTTGCACCGCTTGTGGCGAGTGCTGGTAGTGATAATCGAGCCCCACTTCTCCCACCGCCACGACTCGCTCGTCACGCGCGAGTTCCCGGAGTCTCGAGTCGAGTGAAGCATCGAGGGTCGAGGCGTCATGCGGGTGCACGCCAACCGTGGCCACTACCTCGTCGCGTCGATGGGCCAATTCGACGGCCCCGGCGGTTCGCTCCCAGCCACCCACCCCGATGCACACCAGCGCTCCGACTCCCGCACTTTGGGCTCGCTGGATCACTGCCTCCAATCCCTCCGGAAAACTCTCCAAGTCCAGGTGACAGTGACTATCAATTAGCATCTGCCAGTCACATCCCGTGCCCGTGCCCGCTCCCCATTGTCCTCATCAATGCAAGACCTCGGCAAATCGCTCCCGCACCAAAGAAATGGCCGCGTCCGCCGCCGATGTATCTTGATAGCCGTTGCGCTTCCGAAGCTCATCCAGCGCACTTCGCGCCGCTTTTCGCCGCGCGTCATCCAAGCCGGCACCGTCTTCCCGCACCAAAATCACGATGTCGCGGCAGAGCTTGGCCACCGCCGCCCGGCGCTCCTGAAACACCGCGTCTCGCAGCCGTTTGAGATGTCCTGCAAACACTCGCGAGTTGTCCACTTGCTCCCCGGGGTGGTCGATTGCCCACGCGGCAATGGTGCTGATCAACGAGTGGCGAAGCTGCTCCGCCTTGTCCGCGGTGCCCAGCAACGCCTCCACCTCTTGCATCAGTCTTTCGTTGGGGGACTCATATTGGCCGGTGAGTGGATTGCGCAGTTTCTCGTTTTTGACCCAATAACTCACATGGGTAATGTATCGATCGAAGAGGTCCTTGTAACGCATTTCGTCCACCAGTCCGCTCGCCATCCGGAACTCGTCCTCGAAAGCGTCGAGTAGCCTCTGTCGCAGCGTGGCTCGAAAAAAAACATGGTCATGGTAACTTCCCGCCAGGCGTTCCTCCTGGAGAAATCCATATTCGCTGGTCCGCTCGCACAACCGGTCCAATTCTTCCAACACCGCCAATGGGGATAGACACTCGAAGCGAGGATTCTGCGCCGCATCCAGCAATACAGCCCGCATCTCGCGCGCGCTAGCGCCGGTGCTGCCCTCGTAGATGGGATACGAGTCGCTTTCCGCATAAAGCTCGGGAATCGCCGCTCGCAGGAGCTTTTGAGCCTCGTCGTCCAGTCGCTCCGGTGCGGCGCCGACCGCGTAGAGGTCCAGCTTTTCCACTGCCGTCAATTCGCCCACCAGATTGCGAAGCGGCTTTTCGTAGCGGTCCGGATTCGGCCGTCGCATTCGAGTGAGCACGGCAAACATGGCGGCCATCTGCGTGGCGTGCGGAGCTACATGACAGCGCACTTGAGGAGCGATCTGCGCGTCGTAGATGCGCTGCTCGTCGAGCCAAGTGAGCAGGTAGGGGGCGCGGACCAGTTCCAGTCGCCCGCGAAAGCTTTGAAATTCCGGATGTTCTCGAAACGCGGCCAGGTGTGCTTCATTGCCGCTGGCAATCATGACGCAGTTTACTTGGATGTTTTGCGACCGAAGGGTCACCTCTCCGGTTTCCGCCGTGATCTGCAGGTATTTGAACGCGTCCAACGGCCGCTTGAGCAGATCGGAGAACTCCAGTAGTCCCCCCGCTGCATCGACCAGTTCCCCAAATGCCTCGAACAGGGTGACCGCTTGCAGAGATGCGGGCAATGCATTCAGGCTGCGATCAGCGGTCACCTGACGTTCCCCCGCATCAACCGACAGCTGCGGCCCCAGTGTGACGGCCCCGACCCGGTAACGCCGGGAAATGAAGTAGCGCTCCACCTGCACGTGGCGCAGTACCTCGTCGAGCGAGCCTTCGTAGCTACTGAGTAGGGCTTCGTATACCTGCCGGCTCTTGTGCGAAAGGCTTCCGTGCAAAATCCAATTCGGCGGCGTATCGACGGCATTTGCCTGAGCATAAGCTCGCTCCAGCAGTTGCGCGCGTCGGGGCCGCGGGAGCAAGAACAATGGGTGATCGCGGACCTCGATGAACAAGCGCGCATCGATTTCATCATCCGACAAATGCGCGTAACTGCTATCGTCCCCCGCGCCCTGCCGCCGACTGGCAAAGCCGATCGATCCGCGCAATTTTGACTGGTTGGGAAAAACCCAATGGAACCGGTACAACGCTCCCTCTTCGCGCGATGAATAGTCCTCCAGTGCGCGGAGCAAACATGCCACCGTGGTGCTTTTCGCCGAACCGTTGGGTCCGTGCATCAAGATCAGCCGGTTGGGCCGTCCCTCCCGAGCGAAATTACTGAGCACACGGTAAAGCTCGCCCTGCACCGCCTCCTGTCCGATCAGCTGGTCGTGTTCCGCCTCCGGCGAGTCGAGAAAGGGCAGGTCGAACAGGCGGAACCTAGTGATCTGACCGGTGGGCCTGGTCACCTGAGTGCGACCATAGAAGTCGAACATGTCCCGCATGTAGCGTGAGGCATCGCGGGAGTGCCGCACCGGACTGCTGGCAAACAGCTCCAGGTACTCCTGGAACGAAAGGCGGCGCCGTTCCTCACGAAAGTCGTCCTGAATCTTGCGGGCGATTTGGGCGAGGTCGTCGAGAATTCGAGTCGAATCCATACCCTATTGAACTTCGACTTGGAGCGAGAGTTCGCGCTTCTCGATCATGCACCTTTCTTCGGTGCATACCGAAAATGCAAACTCCCCGGAGACGCGTCGGGAGCCTGCAGACTGGGCAGTGAACTCCACGCTCATGAGCGCACGCTTTTGCTCAAGCTTTACCTTGTCGCGAGTCACGACTTCGCTTGCAAACGTCACCTCCGGGCTCGCCTTCACTTTGAATTTATATGGATATTCGTGGTTGACCTTGTACGGCGGCTTTGCCGAAAGCACGATTTCCGCTACCCCCTTTTGCCCCGCGCGGTACGGTCCCCTGGGCAAGATCTCCAGATCGAAGCTGGCTTCCGACACCTTGGCGGCACCCGCTTCTTTGGCTGTGGAGTTTTCAACGCTGGCCTTTTCAATGCTGGCCTGCCCAGGGGGAGCCGGAGCCGCGACCGGTGGCGAAGCTGAGGCAGGGGCGAGCCCTACGGGAGAAGCCGGCTCCTTGTCCGCCGCCGCAGCAGCGCGATCTTTGCCGCACCCAATCACCGCCAAGATGGTGAGACAGGTGAGCCGGGCAGTCAGCCGCGCGATAGCCTGCCCCCATAGCGGATTAGCCCTGGATGCCATGACCGGCAAATACCACGCACTCGCAGAGGGAGCCAGTCGGCGCTTGACCAGCACCGTCGGATCACGGCGCCATGACGGCGATCACAATCAGCACTCCGATCACCAGAGCCATGCCTCCCACGACCAACGCCGGCAGCCACGCAGATCCGGTGGTGGGCAGCCCCTCAGTGGTGTCGGACCCGGTTGAGGGCGCGGGCTGGGATACCGCCATTGGGTTTTCGGAATTCAGCGCCGCTCCGGGTAAAGAATGGTCGCAAACCGCGTCGGATGGACGCGGCTCGAGGCGCGACAGGCGCGGAAGCTCGCCTTCGATTCGCTGCTCGAGCTCCTGCTCTGGGGCCACCGCCCACTCCAAATGGTTTCCTGATAATCCGTACCCCGCGCCGACTTGGTCCGCGAGTCCTCCGGCCGACAGGATACGCTCTGAGGCAGTTTTCATGAATGCCCGCCGCATGACCGGATCGACGCTGGCAGGCACCGGATGCTTGCGACCGGCGGCAGCGATACTGGGCGGAGGCGGCTCATGGGAAAGAATTTCGAGCAGGATTGCGGACGGCGTGTTTCCGGAAAACGGCACCCTACCCGTAATACACTCGTAGACGACAGCGCCCAGCGCCCACACGTCAGTGCGTTGATCGAGCGAATCCAGTCCCTGAACTTGCTCCGGCGACATGTAAAAAGGCGACCCGATGGTGTGGCCCAACACGGTGAGCTTTGCGGAGCCCTCCTTAATGTCTTTGACGGATCCAAAATCCAAGATCTTGACGATGTCTCCGCTCCGAGTCTGACATAGGAAGATATTGTCGGGCTTCAGATCGCGGTGGACGAGTTTCTGAGCATGAGCTTGGTCGAGCGCCAAAGCCGCCTGACTCAACATGCGAACCACCCGGGCGGGTGATAGAACGGTTTCGCGTTTCAATGTGGCCCTGAGCTCCTCTCCTTGCAGAAACTCGAGGACCAAAAGGTAGCTACCATCCGGAGTGGGCTGAAAATCGAGCACTTCTACGATGTGTTGATGCGAAAGCTGCCGGCTTACCGCAAATTCGCGCTTGAACCGCTCTACCGACACCTCGTCCTGGGCCACCTCTGAGTGCAGGACTTTGAGCGCGACATGCCGTTGAAGAGCCAGATCCAGTCCTTCGTAGACTCGGCCCATGCCGCCATTGGCAACCACGCGGCGAACTTGATAGCGCTGACACATCACACTTCCGACGCGCGCATCCCGAGCATCGACAAGCACCTGCACATCGAGTGCGCTTTCCAGCGCCCGACCTTCCACCGGGCAAAACCCGGCGTCGTCTTGGTACAGGCGCCCGCATGCGCGACACGCCTTCATGTTGTGTTTATCGCTTTCGAGGCTGAAAATCTCAACGTTGGTCCGTCCGTGCCTTCAACCCTAAACCTCTTGAGCCGACAGTGACGACTCGATCCCCTTCAATTAATCCGCTGGCGGCGTTACGGACGAGGTGGGCTGTCCTCTGCCGCAGGTGGCGCTCGAAAGTACAAGATTCGATTACAGCTCGGGCATTGCCCAAAGTCATCACCGCGTTTTAGCTTTTGAAACAGCATCGGTGGAAGCAGCATATGGCAGGCTCCACAGGTGCCTTCCATGGTCTGAGCGATTGCGGTTCCTCTCCGCTTCCGAATTTGCTCGTAACGGCGGTAAATCTGGGGTTTTACCCGACCGACCAGGTCCTGCCTCTCGCGCTGCCTCTCCTCGGCGCGTTTCTCCAGCTCACCGAGCCGCGTCGCAACGTCTCCCTCGCTGGCGCTGAGCTCACCGACGAGGCCATCCCGCGAGTCGGTGGTCTTTTGGATATCGGCTCTTGCCTGCTCCAATAACCCGTTCAGCTTCTCGACCTCCTGTTCGCGATCTCGGTAGAGTTTTCGCAGTTCTTCAAGCTCACGCTGGCCTGCGTTTACTTCGCGCTCCGTTCGGCAGCGCGCCAATTTCTCGCGCGACTTTTCTATCTGAGCGCTCATTTGTCGCATTTCGCCAGTGAGCTCTCCCCGGACCTTTTCCATGTCCCCAAAGCTCTGCCGGTCCCGCTCCAGCCGCGCATCCAGCTCCGCCAGGCGCTGCCTTTTGCCGTTCAGTGCGGCTCGCTCTCGACCAAGCTCCTGATGAAGATCCGTAAGCTCCAAATCTGCTCTTGCGAGACTTTCTAAAATGTCTATCTGCGATTGGATCGTCACTAAAGTAGCTGGCTCCTTGTACGAGTGACGGAGCGTCCGAAGGTCCGCCCCGGGAAAGGTGGGCCCAGCTGGGTTCGAACCAGCAACAACCCGGTTATGAGCCGGGGACTCTGACCGATTGAGCTATGGGCCCGGGGCCAAAGCATCACCAGCCCCTACCGATCCGCCCCCGCCTGCCGCCCCCCTGGCCGGAGGTCTGCCCGAGCGCACGGCGTCGCCGCGCGCTGAAAATGTCCAATCGACCTGTCTCGAGGTCGAAGGCTAAGCTCTTGCATGCAATCTCCACGCCTAAAAATTAGTCGAACCGCCGCCATAGAGCAATACCCGTCCAGAAAGGGAGCTCGCGGGCGGGAGAAGCAGTTGGAAGAGGGGTAAAAATTAGATGCCGGCCCTCGCCGGCCGATCGGGGTAAAGTGGGTGGATTTTCGACCGTGGTGGAAATCCTCTGTGGGCGCAAACGGGTCCGATCAAGAAAAATCTTCTGGCTGTGGTAGCAGCCGAGCTTCCATCATGGGAGAGCTCGTCGTTCGAGGAGCGTCGCAGCACAACCTGAAGGACGTCACCTGCACCCTGCCACGCGATCGCCTGGTGGTGCTGACCGGTCCCAGTGGTTCCGGCAAGTCGTCGCTCGCCTTCGACACCATCTACGCCGAGGGCCAGCGCCGCTACGTCGAATCGTTGTCTGCCTATGCACGCCAGTTTTTAGACCAATTACCGAAACCGCGCGTCGAGAGCATCGAAGGCCTGAGCCCGGCCATCGCTATCGAGCAGCGCGCACTGGGAAAGAGTCCCCGCTCCACTGTTGGGACGGTAACCGAAATTGCTGATTACCTCAGGCTGCTCTATGCGCGGGTCGGCGTGCCCCACTGCCCGAAAAGCGGAAAAGTCCTGCGCGCGTACACGGTACAGGAAATCGTGGATTTTGTCCTATCGCGAGGTGACGGTGCGCGGGTAGCGATTCTTGCGCCCATTGTGCGCCGACGAAAAGGAGAGCTCAGACACGAGCTCGAGCGGCTGCGCCGCGATGGCTTCGTGCGCGCTCGGCTCGACGGGCAGCAATTCGACCTGGGCGACGACGTCACTGTCGACGCAAACAAATTGCACGAGCTCGACGTTATCGTCGACCGAATAGTGGTGCGCGACGGCGTCAAGGGGCGCGTGGCGGACTCAGTCGAGCTTGCGCTCCGGCTAGGCAATGGAACGCTGCTGCTGGACGCCGCCGACGGAAGTGAACCGGTGGTGATGAGCGAAAAGCTCGTGAGCTGGGAATACGGGATTACACTTCCGCCCCTGGAACCAAGGCTGTTCTCGTTCAATAGCCCATACGGGGCGTGCCCATCGTGTGACGGGCTCGGCGTGCGGTCGGCCGTCGACCCCGCTCGGGTGGTGCCAGACGACAGTCGAACGCTGCGGGAAGGAGCGATAGCTGCCTTCGGTCGAAGAGGATCGGTGTCGACCGCCAGCGAAGTAGACACAGCAGTGAGAGCGCTTGGCGTAGACCCGGATGTCCCGTGGAGAGAATTGCCCGAGCAGCAACGAGAGACATTGCTCTTCGGGGAGCGCGCTCGGGGCGGGCGTCGTCGCAAGACCAAGGCCGTTTACATCGGCATCATCGAGCGGCTGGAGCGAATGCTCGACACCGGAGAGCTCGACGAGGGTGAGGATCACAATCCCGACGACGGCGCCATCGGGCCCGAAGACCTGGGCCGATTCGTGGTCACACAGACTTGCGAAACCTGTCAGGGTAGCCGGCTCCGTTCCGAAGCTCTGGCGGTCAAGCTCGGCGGCCAGAACGTCGCGGAGCTGTGCGCGATGCAGCTCGGCGAGTTGAAGCGATTTCTGGAAAATTTAGGGGAGACCCAGGTACCACAATCTCGCGATGCAGCCATTGCTCTGCCCCTGATCCGGGCCGTGACGGAACGGCTCGGCTTCCTCATCGACGTTGGGCTCGATTACCTTTCGCTGGACCGAGCTTCACACACGCTTTCGGGGGGCGAGGGACAGCGGATTCGACTGGCTACCCAGATCGGCGCCTCGTTGGTGGGCGTCCTATACGTGCTGGATGAACCCAGCGTTGGGCTGCATGCTCGGGATAACCGACGTCTGCTCGAGGCGTTGCGGCGCTTGGTGGACAAGGGCAACAGTGTCTTGGTGGTGGAACACGACCGGGATGCCATTCTGGCAGCTGACCGGGTCTATGACATGGGACCCGGCGCCGGCGCGCTGGGCGGCCGCATCGTGGCCGAAGGCACGCCGGCCGAAATCATGCTCAACCCGAACTCGGTTACCGGCCCTTATTTGTCGGGGGAAAAACGTCTGCCCGTCCCCAGCGTGCGAAAGGCGCCCAGCGGTAAAGCCCTGGGTGTGATCGGAGCCACTGCCCACAACTTGAAACGTGTGAACGTCGACATCCCGCTAGGCTTGCTCACCGCGGTCACTGGCGTCAGCGGTTCTGGCAAAAGCAGCCTGATCGTCGACACATTGTTGAGCGCGGCGCGCGCAGCCCTGTACGGAGCCACCGGCAGGGTGGGCCCCTGCGAACGCATCGAGGGGCTTTCGCACATCGACAAGGTGATCAGTATCGACCAGGCCCCAATCGGTCGCACGCCACGCTCGAATCCCGCAACTTATACCGGGATTTTCACCCATCTGCGAGAGCTCTACTCGACGCTGCCGGAAGCCCGCGCGCGGGGCTACAAGCCAGGCCGCTTTTCTTTCAACCTCAAAGGCGGCCGCTGCGAAGCCTGCCAGGGAGATGGCGTACTTCGAGTGGAAATGCATTTCTTGCCCGATGTGTACGTCACCTGCGACACCTGCAACGGACGGCGTTATAACCGAGAAACTCTGGAAATTCGCTATCGCGGTCTGTCCATCGCGGATGCCCTCGCGCTGACCGTGCAGGAAGCCGATCAACTGTTCGAAGCCATTCCGCGCATGGTTCAAAAGCTGACGGCGTTGCGCCAAGTCGGCCTCGGGTACATTCAGTTGGGTCAGGCGGCAACCACGCTTTCGGGTGGGGAGGCCCAGCGGGTCAAACTAGCTGCCGAGCTCGCGCGCAAGGCGACCGGCCGAACCCTTTATGTGCTGGATGAACCCACCACCGGCTTGCATTTTTCGGACATCGAGCTGCTTACCCACGCGATTTTCGGCCTTCGGGACGCGGGAAACTCGATAGTGATCATCGAACACAACATCGACCTCATCGCCTGTGCCGACTGGATTATCGATATGGGGCCGGAAGGCGGCGACGCAGGTGGACACGTGATTGCTCAAGGTGCCCCGGAGCAAATAGCAGAGGCGCCACACAGCCACACCGGTCGTCACCTAGCTCGCGCGCTTGCGGCACACCGATCGGGCTCCCACTCACCCGAGCGACCCGCACGCGTGCGACCCGCGAGTGGATAGCAACCCTAGCTGAAATCTTTTTCGACCCGCTCCTGATCCTCTTTACAGCGAATGCAGAGCGTGGTCTCCGGCCGGGCCTCGAGGCGCTTGATCGAGATTTTTTCCCCGCAATCGTCACAAATCCCGAAGCTTCCCTGATCGATCTTTTCCAGCGCCTTTTGAATCTTGTCCAAAAAGACCTTCTCGCGCCCGCGCAGCCGGAAGGTAAAAGACTGCAGATATTCGCTGGACGCCAGGTCCATCTCGTCCGGCAGGTCGTTGGCATCCAGCGTCATGTCTTCATCCAGCGTCTGTTGGGCGCGACGAATGATCTCCCGGCGCTTGCTCTCCAGCTGCTCGCGAAACTTTTTTAGCTGAGCCTTGGTCATGCTTGTCAGTGGGCTTCTGAGCCCCGTCCGGCCCTTGGGCCGTTCTAGCAGGGCGAATAGCATAGGGAGCGATCCCCAGCTCGTCAAGCCGGGGCACCGGGTTTTCATGGGGTTTGTGGGCCGATTGCCAAACCCTTCCCAGTGCGCCCTTCGTCACTTGCCGTCGCGATACGCCCGAATCGTGTTGACGATGGCGTCGGCAATCTTTTGGCGATAGTCCGCTGTGTTGAGACGCAGGTCGCCCAGTTTATCGGAAATGAAGGCGGTCTCGAAGAGCACGGCGGGCATATGTGCGTTAGCCAATACGTAGAACCCGGCGCGCCGCACTCCCTGGTCGGCGACCTCATAGCTCGGCGACAACGAAGCCGCGCCTGCCCGCTGCAGCAGCTCGGCGAAGTGCAACGACCGGGCGATGCTTTCCGCGTCCTGCATGCGGCTCATGGCGTTGGCAAATTCGTCCGCCGCCGCAGCGGAGGCCGAGTTCTCGCGGGCCGCGATCTTCGCCGCCGCAGCGTCCGACGACTCATCCAATATGAACGTCATCATCCCGCGTCCGGAGCCGTTTTCGCTCGCGTTGCAATGGACCGAAATGAACAGGTCCGCGTGGAACTCGTTGGCCAACTGGATCCGCTTTTCGAGCGCAACAAAGTCGTCGGTTTCGCGGGTGAGCCGCGCGTCAATGCCGAGCTCCCGCGCGATGAGGGGCACCGCTCGGTTGGCGATGTCCAGGGTCACGTCTTTTTCTCGGAGACCGCTGGGCCCCACTGCGCCCGGGTCGTACCCGCCGTGACCCGGGTCGAGAACCACGCGGTGCACCGGCCTGGGGCCACCCGCGGCACCGCGATATTTCGGCGGTTCCGTAGACACATCGATGACCAGCCGGAACGGTTCCGGGAGGTAAAAAACCTTGCGATACACTTCGCTGTTCAGGTCGAGCACGACGCGCGTGGCGTTCTTTTGCCGTCCCATACGCACGCGCTCGACTACGCCGCCCACGTCAAAGTTGGCCTGGCCGCCGTAGGTGGTGTTTTCGACGTCTACGAAAATGCGGGGGCCGCGCGCTTCGCGCGGAATCGCACCCACGCTGAACACCGCCGGGCGGGTTACGAAAACCACGATGCGCGCTGCGTCTTTTGCACCATAGCGTTCAATCTTGGTGATTTGCGCCCGACCCTGGGCTGAGGGATCGACGTTCGGAACCACCAGCTCTACTCGCTGATCCGAATCGGACTGGCTGGCGCTCGCATCGCTCATCCCCGTCTGTCGATCGAGCTCCGCCAGCACTGCCGGGAGCGGCTTGAACCCGCCCAGCGTGTCCAGCACCGCATCGATCCGCTGTGCACACGGTGGCGCCGCCTGTTTAGAGCGCGCCAAATATAGCGCTCGATAGCTCTCTCCCGGATCCGGCCGGAGCTCGTTTTGAAGCAAGGCCAAGTCGACGCGCGCGTCACAAGCTCCGTTCCATTTTCGGTCAGCAGCGGCGCGGTAGAGGTCCAGCGCCTCTGCAGCGTCCGTTTGCTTTCGCTCCAGACGCCAGATCCTCACCCTCAGGTCGGCCGCCTCTCGCAAGTGTTTGGCACCTTTGGCGCTCTGGTCGCGGCTCCCGGCGACCGCCAGCGCGTCCGCTTCAGCGACGACCTCAGCCCTTGGAGGAAGTACCGCCGCTGACATCATTGATGAAGTGGCTTGGCCGTGTTCCGGCGACGCGTCGCGCCGGCACGCGGTCAGGATACCGCCCAGCACCGGCAGAACCCACCGCAAACGCCTCAGCGAGGCGCAAAGTCCCACCCAACCAAAAGGAGTCCGGTGTGCGTTGCGGATAGCCAGTCCGAGGTGTAGCCTCAAATGCAAGTGGAGCCTAACGAAGAGCGGTAGCAAACCAGGCATGAGCGAGCGAGACCCACAGGGTGGAGACGACGACAGCTCCAAAGGGCCAGCCGCGCTGAGCGCCGACCAGGCTGAGCGGCTTGCAAAGGAGTTCCGGGCCATCTGGGAGGTGGACGAAGAGGCCGGAACAGACCAGTCATCGTCGCAGGGCCCGGAGACCGCAAAACCCGAGCCGGCACCGATAACCCCCCGCGGCGGAGTTGTCCCGGCTGTCGCTCCAAAAGCCCCTGCGGTGGCGAGTCGAGCGCCAGAAAAACTCCGTCTGGAGCCGGCCGCACCCGCGAAGCGAACGCTGCTTGGCTTTGCGGCGCCGTCGCAGCCCACCGGAATTGAGCCCTGGGTGGAGTCGGGCGGCCCGCTACGGCCGCAAGCTACGCCCGATGAGGTCCCCAAAGCCGTGGAGTCCCCCCAAAGCCCCGGTTCCATTCACGGTCCCACCACCATGCCCTCTCCAGGGGTAAAGCAAACGCTCCTCGGTCTGGCACCGGCTAAGAGAGGGACGTCAGCGCCGTCCGAATCCAACCGGTTCGAAGAGCCGCCGAGCACGACCACTCTGATGAGCGAACGGGCCGGAACCGAGCTCAGTAAAGCGTCGATGCCCGAACGCCGAGCTCGGGTTGAGGTTGTTCCAGAGTCAGCCGGGGCCGAGCCTCAGACCATCTCCGGTAAGCCGGTGGCGGGCAGCCGCCGGGTGGTGTTCAGTGTCCTGGCCGGCGCTGTCGTCACCGTTGCCGTTCTGGCCGTGATCTCGGGAAAAAAAACCGAGGAGCCCCAACCCGAGTCGCCGGCGACGACTCCGCAGGACATCGGTCCGGCAAAGTTGCGGCCGCTCCCCCCGACGCCCCCCCCGCTTGCGCAGCCCATCGAAACTGCACAGCCCGCTTCGCCTGCCGGATCAACGGCAACGCCGCCAACGACTGAGCCCGAAACCGGCGCGGCGAACCGCGCCCAGTCGGCGTCGCCCGCCCTCCCTACGGAACGCCGTCGGAAGACGGAAACAAAGGCTGAGCCCAAAGCGGCAAAGCCGGCCACGACCGAAGCCCCTCCTAAACGCCCTGTTGGGGATCGGCAGGCGCCGGCTCCCAAGGCCCAAAAGCCGGCCGCCGGTACCCAGACGCCGGCAACTCCCACGTCTCAGCCTGGAGGATCTATAGTGCGCGAGGCTCCTTTCTGAGTCGAATCGGCGTGTCCGGAGCGATCACGATCGGACCTGGTGCACCGGGTGCAATTTTGCCGGAGTAGAACATGAGCGCACGATGGCTGTGGACGGGACGAATATTTCTCCTTGGCGCTCTCGTCGCCACTTCGCCCCTTTTGACCACGCGTGTGGCCAACGCGGCCGAAGAGGATGCGAGCCTGGAAATGGCGCGCGAGCGCTTTCAAGAAGGCGTCAAGTTCTTCGATCAAAAGCAATACGACAAGGCGCGCGCCGCATTTTTGCAAGCGTA
>DASXTY010000749.1:0-6885 GCA_036505155.1 Polyangiaceae bacterium
GGCTGCAGCGCAGCGGGCACTGCCTCCCGGGGTCGTGCATCGAGATGTGACGCCGCACAACGTCTTGGTGTCCACTGAGGGCGAAGTGAAGCTCGCCGATTTTGGTATTGCTCGCGCGCTCGATCGAGAAACCTGGACCGCGTGCGGTCGCGTGAAAGGCAAAGTTGACTTCTTGTCTCCCGAACAGCTGTCAGGCGATCAGCTGGATGTGCGCAGTGATCTGTTCGCCGTCGGTGTCCTGCTCTACGAGCTGCTCTGCGGAGTGCGTCCGTTCCGGCGTGCCTCCGACACCCTAACCCTGGAGGCGATCCGGCTCGGGCAATACCTACCTCTCTCAGCTCAAGCGAGGCACTTGCCCAGCCGGCTGGTCATGACGGTCGAGCGTTTCTTGCAGCGCGACCCCTCCCTTCGGCCCAGAACCGCCGATGCCGCGGCCGACCTATTAGCCCACAGCGCCGACGAGCATCAGGCAAGCGTCGAGCTTCGGCGCCTCGCTAGCGGCTTTTGGGCTGACCGGCAGCCTTGCGCTGCTCCCAATCGCTACCAGGACGGCGTGACCGAAGGCACTGGCACCCGGCGGCAGGGCAGGGGAGCGCTATCGTCCTTGGAAGTGACCGCTCGATAGTGAGAGAGACGTAACCTTTGGCGGTGTGGCCGCGCGGGTGCAGCGGGTCCACGAGCTCCGGGTGCGTTCGGCAAAACCGCCCCGCCTTTGTGCGCCATTGAGTATGACAAAAAAAGTCATACCTGAAGCGGACACCAGCGTCCATGGAGCGCGACTCTCATCAGCCTAAAATTTAGCTTAAAAAGTCTTTGGTGGCTCCACTGAATAGAATATATTCGGTGCTCCAAACCGGGCCCCCGAGCCTGCAACGGGGCCGAATGAGACGCACATACGGCGATGGACGAGTCACTGCTAGCAGAGATCGAGGCGCGACACCCCGGTGGGTTGACCTCGGTGGAAATCCTAAGCCTCTTCAGCGCCCAGGGCATCCCGCTGACCGAGGCAACTCTGAGAAAATATGTGCAGCAAGGGCTTTTGCCGAGGAGCATCCGGGTTGGCAAGAAGGGCAAGCACCAGGGCTCGCGAGGCATTTATCCGGTTAGCGTGGTCCGGCAGATCGTGCGCATCAAGAAAATGATGTCCGAGAGCTACACCATCGAACAGATTCAGCAGGAGTTCTTGTTCATGCGCAGCGATCTGCAGCTTTTGGAACGGACGCTGGCAAGTTTGTTCGACAACGTGGAGAGGGTTCTAAAACAGCGGAAGAGCGAGGGGACGGTACAAGCAGTGGCGCGCGAGGTAGCCGCAGCGCGCGCGTTGGGGAAAGACTTAGTGGTGCGTTTGCTTGCCATTGAAAAGAAGCTGACATCACGTCCGAGGATAGATCGTGTCGCAGCATCCTGACCGGCACCACGGTCGCAAGGTTGACTGTTCAAGAAGCGCCGAACCTTAGTTGGGGTTCGGTCGTTTCTAACCGAGGTTCGAAGAGTAATGCGGTTCGGGGATGTTCCCCGAAGCCGACAGGGTTGGTGTGCATCACGTTTTGCGGAGCCAGTAAAATGCAATCGAACAAGCTGGATACGGCAAGCCAAGACAGCGAGCCTTCAGGGCAGCCACAAATTGCGGTGGAGACCGAGGCCTTGCCGGAAAACATCACCCGCGAGCAACGTCGATCGCGGCGCAAGCGAGCCATTCGCGCTCGGACCATCAGTGTCAAGCGGATGACCAAGCGCGAGCTGGAGATCGGCCGGCTGCTCTACCCGGAAACGGACTATTGGAAACCCAGGACCCGTGCGGAATGTGTGGATGGGCCGCGCCCATGCCCCTTCGTTTCGTGCAAGCACCACCTGTACATCGACATTTCCTCTCGCACTGGGGCCATCAAGCTGAACTTCCCGGATCTTGAGGTTTGGGAGCTGGGCGAATCCTGTGCTCTCGATGTTGCGGACCGTGGGGGCACCACGCTGGAAGATGTAGGAGCGATCATGAATCTGACCCGCGAACGTATTCGTCAGGTGGAGGTAAAGGCACTGGCCAAGCTCGAAGCGCTGCGCGACATGATGGCGCTCCGCGATTACGTCGATGAAGGGCCGGTCGGCAAGCGCCGTCTACCCCGGTTGAGCAAGGCGGAGCTGGAAGGGGACCAATACGTGCGCGATGACGAGGATTCTGAGGAAGAACAGGACGAATTCGAGGATAGTGAACAGTACACAGGGCCCAGCGACGAAGACGTTGACTTCGACAACATGGATTTCGAGCAGCTGGAGACCTGAGCCAACCGCGCAGCACGTCATCCGCGCAGGTCGCTGAGCGCGCGCAGGAAATTGCCGCCCAGGATCTTCTTAATTCGTTCAGCGCTCCACTTCCGTTCCAGCATTCCCTGAACCAGTCGCGGCAATTCCAGGCAAGTCGGCATGTCGCGAGGGGTGATGATCATCCCATCCCAATCGCTGCCCAGCGACACATGTTCGTCCCCTACCGTGTTGACCACGTGCTGCATGTGCAGAAGCACGGCTTCTAGCCCGCTCGCCCCATAGCTCGGAGTCAAAAACGGCACGTGATACATGATGCCCACAGTGCCTCCGGTGTCCGCTATGGCGTAGAGCTGGCGATCATCCAGATTTCTCCAGTGCGGCCACACCCCAGAGACTCCGGTATGACTGACCAGCAACGGTTGGCTCGGGTCGTGTGCACGCACCGCGTCCCAGAAGCCATTTTTGCTGATGTGCGCCAGGTCGACGAAAATATGCCGTTCGTTGAGTCGGCTCACGAAACCATGTCCCAGTTCGGAGAGCCCCGAGTCTTCGTTGAAATGCGGCGGGGCGCTGCTGGTACCAAGCCGCGACCGGTAGAGGTGCAACAGCGTGACGCGAATCATGAGCCCTGGCTCCAGCCGGTCGAAAAGGCTCAAGTCATCCCCGAAGGCGCTGGCTCCTTGAACGCCGATGAAGGCGCCGTGAAGTCCGCGCGAGCGCGCCTGACGGTATTCCGCGGCCGAGCGGACAACCTGAAAGCCGTCGGCGTGCTCCAGCAGGCTGCACAGCGAGCGCAGATTTTCCTGCAAGGCGACGGCCCGACCCTCGGCGGTGCGCACTGGATTCGTGGTGATCGCCCAGGTAGCGCCCGTGATCCGAGCTTCAAGAATGCGAGGAAAATCGACTTGAGAAAAGAAGCGTCCGTTGAACAGGCCGCGGCCGTGGCGACGGGTCAGCGCATAACCGAACAGCCGATGCCAGATAAATGAATCGATGTGTAGGTCGATGACGTCGCTCGACAGATACACTTCGACTGCCTCGCGGGTAATTCCCAGCTCTTTGGCCCATGCGCTGGGATCGGCTGGGTGGTCGCGGTAAGGTGGCGCGGGCAAGCCAAAAATTTAGCAGTGTCCCGCTGGACGGGGCAGTGCCCCCGGGGCTTACAGACCCTTGGGCACGGTGTCGACGTCGACGGCGCCGAGCGCGTAACGGATGAGGGCGCTGCGGTTGGCTTTGGTCAGCCCGCGCGCCTTCAAAGTGCTCACCATCTCGTCCAGACGAGCCAGGTCTTCCGTGTACATCGAGATGCAAATGACCTTGTAGTGCAGCGGCTTTTCCTCACCCGGTGCAGCCGGGCCGGGTGTCGCCGGACGGGCAGTGGGAGCGCTAAAGACGCTAGAAGGCAACGCGTCATCCATCCCGCGTTCCAGGACTTCGGCAGTAGCTCGGCGTAAATCGTTTCTATCACTCACCCCACACCTTCCAATCTAAAGCTGGTGGTTCTGATATCGGCGTCGCTTCCTTGCGCGCTGTATGATTTATCGAAGCGATTGTCCGCATCTCACGCTCCGTACTTGAGGGCCAAATTTCGCGCCGGTGCACGCACTCACCACGGGGTACGGGTAACGTGTACAGGCACGGGCACGGGCACGGGAAAAAGGGAGGCAACATGAGTCAATGTTTGAAGTGACGGACACCGGTGAAAATCATGGCCAGGCTGGCCGCGTCGGCGGCTGCAATCACCTCGGGATCTTTCTTGCTACCGCCCGGCTGGGCAATCGCGACCACGCCCGCTTGGGCGGCGGCCTGAATTCCGTCCGGAAACGGAAAAAAGGCGTCCGAAGCGAGCACGCTGCCCCGAGCCCTGGCCCCGGCGTTGTGGCAGGCGATTTCGACCGCGCGGACTCGCGCGCTCTGCCCGGCGCCGATTCCGACCGTTGAGTGGCCGCCCCCTGCCGAGGTCCCGAGGACAATCGCGTTGCTGCGCACGTGCTTGCAAACCCGCCAGCTGAAATCGAGCGCTTCGAGCTCGGAGCGAGTTGGGGCGCGGCGCGTGACCACCCGACCCCCCGCCACCTCGCCCGCCGCCGTGGCGTCCCGCTCTTGGACCACGAAGCCGCCCGCCACCTGCTTGGCCTGTAGTGCCGGATGATCCGCCGCGAGCCAGGAACCCGTTGCCAGAATGCGCAGAGATTTTTTTTTGTGGAGCTCCTCCAGGGCGTCGGGCGCGTAGCTCGGTGCGACTACGCAATGGATTAACGTCTCGTTGATGACTTGAGCGGTTTCGGCAATAACTTCTCGGTTGAGCGCTACGATCCCACCGAAGGCGCTGGTCGGGTCCGCTTCGCGGGCGTTCCGGTAGGCGTCGGAGAGGTTCTGCGCGACGGCCACGCCGCACGGGCTTGCGTGCTTGACCACTGCCGCTGCCGGCTGGGTGAATTCGCGGACCAATTCAAGCGCGGCGTCCAAGTCGATCAGGTTGACGAAGCTGAGCTCCGTGCCCCCGCCTCCCAAGTCTTGTGCCAGCGCAAGCGAACCTCGGGGAGCTTTGCGTTCGCGATAAAAGGCTCCGGATTGGTGCGGGTTTTCACCGTAGCGCAAGCCCGAAACCTTCTCTAAAGAAAAGGTCAGCCAGCGCGGGTACCCATCGGATTCCGATAGCCGACCCAGCCAGCCGGAGATGGCCGCATCATAGGCCGCAGTGTGAGCAAATGCCTTAGACGCTAGCCTTTGTCTCAGGTCCATTCCGACTTCCCCGTTGTGCGAGAGCGCCTCCAAGACCCGATGGTAGTCGGCCGGGTCGCACACAACCGTCACCCGTTCGTGGTTTTTGGCGGCGGCGCGCAACATCGCCGGACCCCCGACGTCGATGTTTTCGATGAGCTCGGAGTAGCCCAGCTTTTGGACCAACGACTCTTCGAACGGATACAGGTTGACCGCGACCAAATCGATAGGCTGGGCTCCGATGCGTTCTAGGTCCGGACCGTCGATACCCGTGCGAGCAAGAATCCCGGCGTACACGCGCGGATGCAAGGTCTTGACCCGTCCCGACATGAGCTCAGGGGAGCCGGTGTAGTCTTCGATGCTCTGTACGCGCAAGCCGGCTTGGGTCAGAGCGGCGTGGGTGCCGCCCGTCGAAACCAGATCCACACCGTGACCGGACAACGCGCTGGCGAAATCGAGCAGCCCGGTCTTATCCGAGACCGACAGCAGAGCGCGGCGAATGGGCATCTTGACAGGTGTGAGTCGCTCGGTTTACCCGCTCGCCCCCGAATCCTGGGGAGCCGAGTCCGTGGAGCTAGCCGAATCCTGGGCACTCGACGAGTCAGTGCCCGAATCCTGCGAAGTCGAGGCCGCGTCCGTCGAGCCCGAGCTGCATGGGTCACACTTCGTGCCGCCACAGTCGACATCGGTTTCGTCGCCGTCCCTGATCTGGTCTTGGCAGCCGGCGCCGCAGATTCCGACCTCCACCCCTGATTCGTTTGTGAAGTTACGATGACACGCGGGGGCGTAGTCGAAAAAGTGACCCTCTGGGCACTTCTGCGAAGCGGTTTGGACCTGCCCGATGCACTTCTCCAGTCTGTCCTGGTGGAATACTTCCTCCTTTTTTAGGTCGCTGCAGATGGAACCAGTCATCGCTGCGGGGCAACGCTTCGACCCTACCTTCGGATCCGGATCCACGTCGCCGATCTGATTCCAGCATTCTTCCGCGTCCATGTCCTTTTTTAGCGGCTTATCCACCGCAACCGCGAGGACCGTTTCGATATCCTCTTTATAGCAATTGATGAAAAGATCGCAGAGTGCCCGGACATACTCCTCACAGAGCGCCGCGACGCTTTTTCCGGGGGTTGTGCCACAACCGCTAAAGGCCGTCAGGACCAAGCCTGTCAAGAGCAAGGTGATCGAACGGAATAGAACCGAGCGCTTCATTCTTTTGATGGGGCTAAAGCCAGACTACTATTAGCGCTTGGCTGCCTGCAAGGCGAATTGGGCGGATTGCGCATTAGTTCATCCCAGAAACTTCGCAGATCCTCCGGCAAAGGCGAAACCAGGTCCAAGGCTTCGCCGGTCACCGCGTGGGGCAGCCGGTAGCGGGCCGCATGAAGAGCGTGGCGCGGTAGCTCTAACAGACGAAGGTCCTCGGAGTCGAGCAATCGATCGGCAGCGCGCGCGAGCAGCCGTTCATCGGGTCCATAGAGCTTGTCGCCGACCACCGGGCACCCGACACTGGATAGGTGCAGCCGGATTTGGTGCTGACGGCCGGTGAGCAGCCGGCAGCGCACCAGTGCGTAGCCCACGCGCTCTTCGACCTGATCGATGAGCGTTTTGGCGGCTAGCCCCCGCCCCGCTCGGGCCAAGCGCATCTTGACCCGCAATGGGTTTTCAAGGTCGGGCTCGATCGGTAGGTCGATGATACCGGGCTCCGGAACCCCCCGAGTGATGGCGAGATAGGTCTTCTCCAGCGTTTCAGTATTCAAGCCGTCGATGGTTGAACGCGCGACGTAAACCGACCGATGTTCGATGACCCGTTTAAAGGCGCGATCCGCCATGGGAGAGCGGGCGAACAGCAAGATGCCGCTGGTCTCTCGGTCCAGGCGGTGCAAGAGGGCCAGGTGCTCGCCCGGT
>DASXTY010000750.1:0-2435 GCA_036505155.1 Polyangiaceae bacterium
TGGGCGATGGGGCCGCCGCTGCGTCCGCCCTGGGTTCCGCGCAGTTTGACGCCGTCGTGGACTTCATTGCTTTCACTCCAGCCGATATCGAACGGAGAATCGAGCTACTGGGGTCGCGCACACGCCAATACGTGTTCATCAGCTCCGCCTCTGTTTATCAAAAGCCACCGGCTCATCCCGTTATCACCGAATCAACGCCGCTCGCAAATCCCTATTGGGAATATTCTCGCAACAAGATTGCTTGCGAAGAGCGCTTGTTGCGCGCTTACCGGGAGCAGAGCTTCCCCATCACCATTGTGCGGCCTTCGCACACCTACGACACCGTGATTCCGGTCGCTGTGGGCAACTGGAACTACACGATTGCCGACCGTATGCGCCGCGGCAAACCGATCGTCGTGCACGGGGATGGCACGTCGCTCTGGACGGTGACGCACTCCAATGACTTCGCAGTCGGGCTGCTCGGCCTGCTCGGAAATCCGGCTGCGCTCGGTAACGCATTTCACATTACCTCCGACGAGCTCTTGACCTGGAACCAGCTCTACCAGACCGTGGGTCTGGCGCTCGGCGTGGATCCGCTGTTGGTTCACATTCCAAGCCAGCTCATCGCGCGAGTCGATCCGCCGACGGGCGCCGGCCTGCTCGGCGATAAGGCGCACAGCGTGATTTTCGACAACACCAAGATCAAGCGCCTGGTACCCGAATATTGCGCAAAGATCCGCTTCTCTCAGGGGATTCGCCGCACGCTGGAGTGGTTTCACGCCGATGCCGAGCGCCAGCGCGTGGATGAACACTCGAACCAGGTGATCGACGCCATCCTCGCGCTCTGGAATCGGCTATCGGGCTGAAAACCGGCCCATCCTGTCACGGCGGCACTGAGCCTTGGCGCAATCCAATCATTGTGCTAAACGGCGCCGCGAACGTGAGCGCTGGCACTGGAATGAGCCAGCCCTCAGGTAATCAGGGCTCCCATGAACGACGCGACATCCTCCAGCACGGGTCAGGCGACGCGCACGGCTCGACCCCCCGGCCCTTCGGCACCTTCTGCCACTCGGCTTAAAGGCAAAGTAACGCAGGTCATCGGGCCAGCGGTGGACGTCAAATTTCCAGCCGGGGCGCTGCCGAAAATTCTCAACGCGCTCACGGTGAGCAATCCAAGTATCTCCTCCGACAAAGACAATCTAGTGCTCGAAGTAGCGCAGCACCTGGGCGAATCCATTGTGAGAACGCTAGCCATGGACTCGACCGATGGCCTGGTGCGCGGAGCGGAGGTGACCGACACCGGAGTGCCCATCAGCATGCCGGTAGGTCCTGAAACGTTGGGCCGCATTCTCAATGTGGTCGGTAAGCCAGTGGACGAAAGGGGACCCGTGCGAGCAAAGCTGAGCTGGCCCATTCATCGCCCGGCGCCCGCGCTGACCGAGCAGAGCACCAGCGTTGAGATTTTCGAAACCGGCATCAAGGTGGTCGACCTTTTGGCGCCCTATCGCAAGGGCGGAAAAATAGGGCTCTTCGGGGGAGCCGGGGTGGGCAAGACCGTCATCATCATGGAGCTCATCAACAACGTGGCCAAGGCTCACGGAGGGGTGAGCTGCTTTGCTGGCGTCGGCGAGCGCACGCGCGAAGGAAACGAGCTTCTCATCGAGATGTCCGAATCCAAGCTCGAAACCGGCCAGCCGGTGCTCAGCAAGGCCGCCCTGGTGTACGGGCAAATGAACGAGCCGCCCGGCGCGCGGGCTCGGGTTGCACTGAGCGCGCTTACGGTCGCCGAATACTTCCGCGACGAGGAAGGCCAGGACGTGCTCCTGTTCATCGACAACATCTTTCGTTTTACCCAAGCGGGTAGCGAAGTGTCGGCGCTCTTGGGTCGCATGCCGAGCGCGGTGGGTTATCAGCCCACGCTGGCCACCGAGATGGGCGCATTGCAGGAGCGCATCACCTCCACCACCAAGGGCAGCATCACCAGCGTGCAAGCGATCTACGTGCCCGCCGACGATCTCACCGATCCTGCGCCGGCCACCACCTTCGCGCATCTGGACGCAACCACGGTGCTGAACCGCGCCATTGTCGAGCTGGGAATTTACCCGGCGGTCGACCCTCTGGACTCGACCAGCACCATGCTCTCGCCCGAAGTCGTCGGTGAGGAGCACTACCGGGTGGCGCGGGCGGTGCAGCAGACCCTGCAGCGTTACAAGGATCTTCAGGACATCATCGCCATCTTGGGTATGGACGAGCTCAGCGAAGAAGATAAGGTCACGGTGGCGCGCGCACGCCGGATCCAGCGGTTTTTGTCGCAGCCGTTTTTCGTGGCCAGCCAGTTCACCGGTCGCGACGGTAAATACGTGCCGCTCAAAGAGACGGTCGCCGGGTTTCAGGAGATCTTGTCGGGCGCCCTGGACGATTTACCCGAGCAGGCGTTCTACATGGTGGGCGGCATC
>DASXTY010000751.1:0-5003 GCA_036505155.1 Polyangiaceae bacterium
GAGCCAGCCCGCCCTGCGCGAGCGCGACGAGCTCAGCCGACATAGCCGGCATAGCCGAGCCAGCCGAGCCAGCGTCAGCCTGCTGCTCCAACACGCCCAGAAAGGATTCGGGCCGACAGCACGCGGCGCACCCCAGATGGAACCAAAATAGACTTTCTCCCTCGCCATAAGCGTTCGGCAACGCCTCACCCAACCGCTCCTCCCCCTTGGCGATCGCCTGACCGCAGACCCGACACTTTGCGCGCCCACTCGAGGCCCGCTCAATCACGGAAGGCATGCCCGCGATCTTGGCGGAGCCCAGCCCAAACCGTCAAGTTCCCACCCCCACACCCGATCTCGCGCTTCCGAAGCCGAACCCGATTTCGAGAGCCGCGATTTCGAGAGCCGAACCAGGGAAAGGCTCCGGCAAGGGCTGAAGTCTCTGAAATCGCTGGGAATGGGCTGCTTTCCGGAGTGGCGGGCAGGCGTGGCCGCTTGGCCGACTGCGCGGGCATGGGAACCGAGTGACTTCCGTGTCGGGATGCGCGCCCGTTCCCGCGTGGCCCCCCAAAGCTAAAGTCGAGCCCCGATGCTAACTTGCTGGCCATGGCTGATGAGCTGCCGCCGGGCGCCCTGGAACTGCTGCTGCGCGGGCACGCACGGGACGTGGACGGCTTCGCTGTCTCGCGGGTTTTGCCCGCGCTCACCCGCAAACACTTAGGGCCATTTTGTTTTTTCGACCACCTGGGACCCAGCGAGCTGCCGGCGGGCCGTGGCTTGGATGTGCGCCCTCATCCGCACATCGGTCTGGCAACCGTTACCTACGTGATCGAGGGGGAGATCATCCACCGCGATAGCCTGGGCTTCGAGCAAGCCATCCGTCCGGGTGCGGTCAATTGGATGACCTCGGGGCGCGGCATTACGCATTCGGAGCGAACGTCGAGCCAGTTGCGGCAGAGCGGTTCACGGCTACACGTCGCGCAACTTTGGGTCGCGCTGCCGACAACGCATGAGGAGATGGCACCGGAGTTTCACCATCATCCAGCCGAAACCCTGCCGGAATTCGCTGTTGGGGGCGTTCGGGTGCGGCTCTTGGCGGGCAGCGCCTACGGCGAGACTTCGCCCGTACGGACTTTTTCAGCCTTGTTTTATGCAGAGGCGAAGATCGCCGCGGGGGCGTCACTGCGTTTGCCCGACGGGCACGAGCAACGCGGCGTGTACGTGTTGAGCGGCGCGCTTTCCCACGAGGGCCAGCGGCTCGAAGAGCGAGCGCTTTCGATCTTTCGGCCGGGCGGCGCGCCGTCAGTAAGAGCCGAAGTGGATTCCCGGGTTCTACTCCTGGGCGGTGCACCGCCGGATGGACCGCGTTACATTGAGTGGAATTTCGTGTCGAGCTCGCTCGCGCGGATCGAGCAGGCCAAGTGCGATTGGCGGGCCGGCCACTTCCCCAAGGTGCCGGGCGACGAAGTCGAATTCATTCCGTTGCCCGAAAAAATGGCCTAGTGCGAACGCGGTCCACGGACGCGGTCCCAAGCTGGTCGCTGGGACAACGAGCCAATTTTCCGTTCGAAGCGGGGCGGGATTCCAGTCGGGTTGACAGCCCGGTCAGAGTGACCAATTTGCTCGCCGTAACCCGGGAAGAACCATGAGCGAAGCGACAACCCATTCCTTCAAGGCCGAGGTCAGCCAGGTGCTGCACCTCGTAGTCAACTCTCTCTACAGCCACAAAGAGGTGTTCCTACGCGAGCTGGTCTCGAACGCCTCGGACGCGCTCGACAAGCGCCGCTTCGAAGCGGTCACGCATCCGGAAATGGCCGCCAGCGGCGACCTCAAGATTCAGATCAGCGTTGACCCGGCGGCATCGACCCTCACCATCTCCGACAACGGTATCGGAATGAGCGCCGACGAATTAGAGCAGAACCTGGGTACGATCGCGCGCTCTGGAACTCGTGAATTTCTGAATAAAGTCGCCAAGGCGCGCGAGGCGAGTGAGCAAGGGCTGCAATTGATTGGCCAGTTCGGGGTCGGCTTCTACAGCGCATACCTGGTCGCGGATCGGGTGGACGTGATCACGCGGCGCGCGGGCGATGAAAGTGCGCAGCGCTGGAGCTCGGACGCGCGCGAGTCATTCACGATCGAGCCCGATACCCGCACTGAGGCCGGGACCACGCTGGTGCTGCACGTCAAAGACGAGCAAAAAGAGTTTTTGAATGCGAGCCGCCTGCGCGAGCTAATTCGGCGCTATTCGGACTACATCGGTCACCCGATTGAGATTGCGGTCCCGGCGAAAGAGGCCGGAGGCGAGCCCACCTTCGAACGGATCAACCAGGCGAGCGCACTGTGGCAGCGCCCGGCGAGCGAGGTCACCGAGGAACAATACAGCGAATTTTACCGGCATTTGACCCATGACTTCGAGGCGCCGCTCGCCCACCGCCATTTCAAGGTCGAGGGCACGCAGGAGTTCGCAGGCCTGTTGTTCTTGCCCAAGCGCGCCCCCTTCGATCTCTATGACCCGGCCGCCAAGCACGGCATCCGGCTGCACGTGCGGCGCGTGTTCGTGATGGATGACTGCGCAGAGCTCTTGCCGAACTTTCTGCGCTTCGTGCGCGGCGTCATCGATAGTGAAGACCTGCCGCTCAATGTGTCGCGCGAGATCTTGCAAGACTCCAAGCTCGTGCGCGTGATTAGAAAGCAGGTCGTCAATCACACCCTTTCCATGATCGAGGAGTTAGCCGGCAAGGATGCCGAGGTGTTTGCCAAGTTCTGGGCGGACTTCGGCGCGGTCATCAAGGAAGGGATCCATTTCGAAAGCGACCACCGCGACCGGATTGCCAAGATCGTGCGCTACGAGTCCTCGACACAAACCGGGCTGACCACCTTGGGCGAGTATGTTTCGCGCATGAAAGACGGGCAGAAGGCGATTTACTACGCAACGGGTACATCGCGCGCGCTGCTTGACTCGAGTCCGCACCTCGAAACCCTCAAAAAACGCGGTTACGAGGTGTTGTTCATGACGGATGGCGTCGACCCCTTCGCCGTGACCAGCTTGCGGGAATTCGATGGCAAGCCATTGGTTTCGGCCATGGACGAGAACTTGGAGCTCGCCGACGAGGAGCTGAGCGAGGAACAGCGCGCCGCCGACGCGGAACAGAAGAAACAGGCCGAGCCCCTCGTGGAGCGTTTCAAGAGCGTCCTCGCGAGCAAGGTCGGGGAAGTGCGTCTATCCACTCGGCTCACGGACTCCCCCGTCTGTCTCGTCGTCCCTGACGGCGGCATGGCGCCCCACATCGAGCGGCTGATGATGGCACGGCAGATGGGCATTCCTCCCCAGAAACGCATTCTGGAGCTCAACCCGGGTCATCCCCTCATCCAGAATCTGGAGCGGCGTGATCGCGAGGAGCCCGGTAACGTCGCCGCCTGGATCGAGCTTCTGTATGACCAGGCGCTGATCGCCGAAGGCTCTCCGCTCGACAATCCTGCCGCGTTTGCACAAAGGCTGACCACGCTCCTCACCACTGCCAGCGCTTCGACTTAGGTTTGGCCGCACGTTCGCGCAGGAGCGCCGCCGGTTGGTGTCAACTCTGCGCGAGCGTGCAACGCGACGTATCGTAGGGACGCTAGCCAGGCACGGCTGGTGCGCATTTAACGTGCGCGTAGATCCGCAACGCATACGTGCCGGCGGGAAACAGAACGTCTCGGTTTCCGTTTCGCCATTCATTCCACGAAGCGCGGTAGGCGCGAACGAACTCCTGCATCCGTCGGATCGCCTTCACGCGTTCGGCGCTCGACTTGCCAGCAATGCGGGGACTCGGATTGCGTCTGGGTGCTGGGGTCGTCGGAGTCGCGTTGAAGTCTTGACGCAAGACGTGTTCTCGACCGAGGAACGAGCGGCCGCTCTGCGCCATGGCGCTGCGAGCGACCCGGACTCGCGCGGCAACCTCCTCGCGAAGTCGCGCGTACAGCTCAGCGTCGGTGAGGGACGTGAAGATTCGAGGGCGCACGAACTGGAGTTGCGCGTCTTCCGGGAGATCGCCATCCTCGTCGAAGAACGCATCGGGCATTTCGGCCAACTCTTCCTGACCGAGGCACCCCGAAATCACTCCGGGCCAATCTTCCGGAGATTTGACGAGACCCGCAGCGGTCGGGTTCGCGAGGGTGTACGCCATCTTCTCCAATACGTCTTGCTCCGACGTCAGGAGCACGAGGCTGGTCTTGTCCGACGACCACAGATTCTCCCAACGTTCCAACGAGGCGTTCTGAGCCTTGGCGAGCAGTTTGTGGAAGCACTCGGTGAATTCGGGTAGCCGAGCTTCAGGGTCCGTGACCACACCGTGCCAATGGTTCGACATCACGCAGACCGCGTGAAGAATTACGCCAGTGCGCTCGGCGGCCACCGCCAAGCAGTACCTGACGTTCTGGTTGGTCACACGAGACGGACGCAGCAGAAATTGCCGCTGCGTCGTTCGACGCGTCAGGAGGTAGGTTCGGCCTGGCAAAATCTCGCGAGGGTAGGTCACTCAGCTGCATCGGTCGGACGCAGGCGCAGTTTCCAATGCTCGGCACAGATCCGTCTCGTTCTCGCCAAAGGAACCCACTTTGCGCGTCGAACCCGCCTTACCCGGGTTCGGGCTCCGCCCGCGGTTCCGCGGGCTCCGGCCGCGGTTCCGGGCCGGGTTCGGGTTCGGGCTCCGGCCGCGGTTCCGCGGGCTCCGGCCGCGGTTCCGGGCCGGGTTCGGCGGTTCCGGCCGCGGTTCCGGCCGGGTTCGGGCTCCGGCCGCGGTTCCGGCCGGGCTCGGCTCTCCGCGGCTAGTCTGATGGTTTACCCGGGTTCGGCTCTCCGAGCTCGGCTCTCCGAGTATGCGGCGATGGGTTGTGCGTGAGTTGCGTACCTGCGATGCGTTTTTTGCGTTGGCGTGCAGCTGCACGGCAACCGGCCCGCGCGCGCTCTAACCCTCATAGGTAATTCGCTATATTTCTCAACGTCGCCGATCGCGAGCCGCGCGCGTTCGCGCGTTGCTGCAGCA
>DASXTY010000752.1:0-4781 GCA_036505155.1 Polyangiaceae bacterium
GCCAGGGCGACCCAATCGGCAAATATATCAAGATCCACGGTGTGTTTTTTCAAGTGGTTGGGATTTTTCGGAGCGACCTCCCGGGTGAACAAGGCGATCGATTAGCCTCCACTATCTATGTTCCGTTTGCGACCTTTCAGGAGGCCTTCCATCAGCGCGATCACGTGGGATGGTTTTCCATGACCGCCCGCAGCGCCACCGACGCCCCCGCTGTGGAGAGCGCCGTGCGACAGGTGCTTTCGAAAGCCCACGCCGTGCACCCCGATGACGACGAGGCGGTAGGGTCGTTCAATACTGCGCAGGAGTTCGGCCGAGTGATGTCGCTATTCACCGGGCTACGGTTCTTCGTGTGGCTGGTCGGCACGCTCACCTTGCTCGCGGGAGCCCTGGGGGTGAGCAACATCATGCTGATCGTGGTCAAGGAACGCACTCGAGAATTCGGTATTCGCAAAGCGCTCGGCGCTACACCCGCGTCGCTCATCTCGCTGGTGGTGCAGGAAGCCGCCACCCTCACCACCCTGGCTGGTTACGCCGGCATCGTGGTGGCGGTAGCATTTTTGGAGCTCAGCGCGCGGTTCGTGAGCGGATCGAACAAGGTTCTGGGCAGTCCCGAGGTGGACTTTCAGGTTACGCTGCTCGCCACCGGCGTGCTGATCGTGACCGGCATCATCGCAGGCATCGTTCCGGCGCGCCACGCGGCTAGAATCAATCCGGTGGAAGCGCTGAGGTCTGAGTGATTCGTCGCCTGCTCCCCGGCTTTTTGGTGCTGTCGCTGGTCGGTGGCTTCCTGTGGACTTTGTATTTCTTGTACCAAAAATCCAGACACCGTCCGGTTGTCTTCGAAACCATGACGCCTTTCATCACCGAGATCGTAAAAAAGACGGTGGCTCCGGGTGCCATCGTTCCCCGTCGAGAGATCACCATCAAACCGCGGGTCTCCGGGGTGGTGGAGAGGCTCTTCATCCGTCCGGGCGACATCGTGAAAAAGAACCAGCCGCTCGCCAAAATCAAGCTCATCCCGGACGTCGTTACCCTGAATAACGCGGAATCGTCGGTGCGCGCCGCCGAAATCAGCTTCAAGAACGCCGACAAGGAGCGGGAGCGGTTTCAAAAGCTCCACGGCGAAGGAGTGATCAGCCAAACCGAATACAATCGCTATTCGTTGGAATATGACCTCAAAAACCAGGAGCTTAGCGCGGCGCGCAGCAATCTCCAGCTGGTCAAAGAAGGCGCGTCCAAGGGCTCCAACAAGGTATCCAACGAGGTGATGTCCACTGTCGACGGGATGGTGATCGAAGTGCCTGTAAAAGAGGGAGGGTCGGTTACCGAAACCAACAACTTCAACGAAGGCACCACTATCGCCACCGTGGCGGACATGCGGGACCTGATTTTCAGCGGCTTCATCGATGAATCGGAGATCGGAAAGCTCAAAGAAGGCATGACCGTCGCCATCTCCGTGGGCGCGGTCGAGGGCAAGAGCTTTGAGGGCAGGCTCGAATACATCTCACCGAAGGGTGCAGACAAAGAGGGCACCATACAGTTCGAGATTCGGGCGGCGCTCAAGCTGAGCGACGGGGCGTTCGTGCGAGCGAACTATAGCGCCAACGCGGATATCATCTTGGACCGCCGCCACGCGGTGTTGGCGCTACCGGAGAGCGTGGTGGAGTTCGAAAAAGGCAAGCCTTACGTCGAAGTCGAAGTGGGCGAGCAGCGATTCGAAAAGCGGTACCCCAAGCTCGGCCTTTCCGACGGTATCAACATCGAAGTCCTTTCCGGCCTGGACCAGAAAACGCGCGTAAAAAAGCCGCGGCCCGAAGGCGAGCAGACCGAGGCCGCTCCTAAAAAGCGCTGGCACTAAAGTGGCGAAGGTCCCGGTGATCATCCACGGCGGATTGGTGGACCTGCAGGTCAACGGTCTGGTCGGTGTGGATTTCGCATCGCCTTCGCTCACGCTCGAAGACGTACGCCGCGCTTCCGCTGCCTTGTACGCACGCGGCACGATTGCATTCTGTGCCACTCTGGTGAGCTCCTCCCTCGAAGTTTATCGGAGGAACCTTCCGCTGCTGAGTGAAGCCTGTGAGCTCGATTTGCCGGCGCGCGTTTTGGGTCTCCACCTGGAGGGTCCGTTCATCAGTCAGGCGGAGGGAGCGCGGGGCGCGCATTCGATCGAGCATCTGCAAAAGCCGGATATTGCGCTCTTCGATGCTTGGTGCGAGCTCGCTCGCGGCAAGGTCGCGCTGGTCACTCTGGCGCCGGAGCTCCCCGGGGCGTGCGAGCTCATCGAACATGCGAAGCGGGCTGGCGCGGTAGTCGGCATCGGCCATTCGATGGCTGGCCGCAGCGCCATCTCGGAAGCGGTTGCCGCCGGGGCGCGGTTTGCCACCCACTTGGGAAACGGCATCCCATCCCGCATTTCTCGTCACGATAATCCGCTCTGGCCGCTGCTCGCCGAAGACCGGTTGAGCGGATTGTTCATCACCGACGGTCATCACCTTCCGGCGGATTTCATCCAGGTGGCTCTGCGGGCCAAAGGCGCGGCGCGTTTCATTGTCACCAGCGATGCGACCAGCCCGAGCGGGCTCCAGCCCGGACGCTATGATGCTCTCGGCCAGGTCGTAGTCTTGGAGGCAAACGGAAGGCTGCACCCCGAGGGCAGTGACTATCTGGCTGGTTCCAGCGCGTCCCTGCTCGACTGCGTCAATTACCTAGCGAGTCTCGACTTAATTGCGCCCGAAGACATCGCGCGGGTGGGTCGCGATAATGCCCTCGAGCTACTGGGGATGGATGCGCGAGCGGCGGAGAGTGAACTTTCGATCGAATATCATGAGGGTCAATTCGTAGCCCGGGGAGCGTCTGGGTAGGTGATTCTGGGAATTGGCGTGGCCCTTGCGATAGGGTCCGCGCGTCCGTTAAAGTACCCAGGTTTTGCTTCAACCTTCGAAGATGCTTGCTCGGACCCTCGGGGTGGGTTCGGCTTTTTGCCTGCTTCTTGGCTGCGGCATGCGCGTGATCGGACCAGGGACTGAAACGCCCGACAATACTCCAGAGTCGGGGCTCGCTCCGGATATGCCGAGCGCGCTGGCGCGTTGCAAGGTGGCGGCGAGTCGTGAAAATCCGCTGGTGACGGAGTGGCCGGCTTCGGAGAAGGCGAACCTTCAAGCGCTGTTGCAGCAGGGGGCAGTGGTCGTCGCCTACGGCGGGTGCACGCTGCGCGTTTTGCCTCAGTGTCGGGTGCGCGGTTCGTACAGTTGGCACCGAACCACGACGGCGAGCGACATGGTCGAGATTCGAGACGCAGACGAACTGTACACCAAGCTGCCGCTCGGTGCCGTGTCTCTGGAGGGCGAGCTTCAGCGAAGCGGTCGGCTAGCGGTTCAGACCACGGTCTCGGGGCAGCTTCAGCTCAATGAGTACGACCCGCGGAGCGCCCATGCCGGCGGTGCTTGCAGCGGCGCGACGCATGTGGTGAATCGCCTGTCGGTCGGGGCGTTCAAGTTGCACTCCGGGGGCCTTGCCAAGGCCGGCGGTGGCGCCAGCGTCATTGGAATCGCATCGGGTTCCGCCGCCACCAGCCGTGAGGAAACCACACTTCGCGAAGCCGGCTCGCCGACGCGCTGCGAGCAATCCACCGATGCTGCGCCGGATGCCGAGTGCGCGTCGCCGATTCAGATGTTTCTGCAACCGCTTCCCGACGCGATCGCTCAGCGTGGCCCGCCGGGAATGTTAAAAGTGAAGTTTTTGCCACCGCCAGGGCTAGAGCGTTGGGATGTAATGACCGGCAAAGATCAGACGATGTGCACCGCGCCGTGCGAAAAATGGGTCGACCCGGCCGTGTCCTTTACGCTGAAACACGATCCCGGCTGGTGGGCCCGCAACCAATACATCGAGCTCCCGGATCTCCGGCCGTTTGCTGACCAGGGAGCCATTGAAGTCGGCATCGAACCCATTCATGGCGGCGAGCTCGCCGGCGGGGTTGTAGCCGTGTCGTTGGGTGGTATCGCAGCCGGGGTCGGCGTGGGTCTTTTGGCGACGGGATGTGGAAAGAACTCGCAAACCTGCGTGGCGGGCGGGGTTACCTTGCCGCTAGGACTTGCGGCCGTTGGTGGAGGCGTCTGGTTGATCGTCGATAGCCGCGGCGCCTTCCACATCAAACCGACTGCGGAAGCGATGGCGGCGCCCTGACCAGGGGAATCACGGTCCGCAGCTCGAAACCACCGGATGCGTGTCACGATACGCAACGCCCACCACGGAGGCGTTCTGAGCGTCCCAATAAAGCCCGGTTGTCGCATAGGTGACGCACTGCAAGTCGACCTTGCTGCTGAACCAAGCGTAACGTTCCACGAAGGGCAGCGACTCGAGCAGCAGCACCGAGTCTCGCGCGAAACGCGCGTTATCATCGAAGGTGGGCGCACGCGGGAAATAGTCGAAGTAGGCCCCCGAAAATTCGGTGAGCCAAATGGGCAAGTGGTAGCGATTCCAGTATCCGGTCAGATAATCCCGCAAGTTGGTGATCGCATTCGGGTCGTTGATATCGTCGTACCAGTGCAATGCCAGAAAATCGACGCGATAGCCGTTTTTCTGGATGGCGGTCATAAAATCGTCCAGCCATGGGGCGCCGGTGGTAGTGGCGGGACTACCCAATCGAAGCCCGGTAGCCATCAGCTGGGGCCAGAGCTGGATGGCTTGGGCGACGGTCATGTTGGCTTGCGAGCCGCTGTCCGGCTCGTTGAACGTGAGCAGCGTTTTATAGCCATTTCGCACCAAGCCGTCCAACACTGATT